>CAYRLV010000040.1:5756-11831 GCA_964425155.1 uncultured Ornithinicoccus sp.
CCGTCCGGACGACCCGTCCGCACGGCCCGTCCGCACGGCGGAGGTCGGCACCGATGAGTTCTCACCGCCGGGCGGGTCTGACCGACATGACCGTGTTGATGGAGGGCATCGTCTTCGGCGAGTCGCCGCGCTGGCACGACGATCGTCTCTGGTTCTCCGACTGGGGCGCGCACCAGGTGATCGCCCTGGACCCGGACGGTGGGCACCGGGTGGTGGTCGAGGTGCCCTCGTTCCCCCTGTGCATCGACTTCCTGCCCGACGGTCGGCTCCTCGTCGTGGACTCGGCCGAGCGGCGATTGCTGCGCCGTGAACCGGACGGATCGATGACCGTCCACGCCGACCTCGCGCCGGTCTCGACCAAGCCGTGGAACGACATCGTCGTCGACGAGGCCGGCAACGCGTTCGTCAACACGGTCGGGTTCGACTTTCCCGCCGAGGAGCCCGCTCCGGGCACGGTCGTCCACGTCGGACACGACGGCGTGGTGCGGCCCGTGGCCGACGACCTGGCCTTCCCCAACGGCATGGCCATCACCGCCGACGGGAGCACTCTCGTCGTGGCGGAGTCGCACGCGAGCCGGCTCACCGCATACGACATCGGCGACGGGGGCGAGCTCCACGGCCGACGGACCTGGGCGGCGACTCCCGGCGACCACCCGGACGGGATCTGCCTCGACGCGGACGGGGCGATCTGGTACGCGGACGTCGGCAACCACCACTGCGTGCGGGTTCGTGAGGGCGGGGCCGTCCTCGACACGATCGAGCTGGACCGGGGCGCGTTCGCCTGCGCGCTCAGCCGAGGCAGCGACCCCCGGCTCTACGTCGTGGGGCAGGTCTACGGCGGCGACAGCGACGAACCCACCGGCCGGGTCTGGGAATTCGCCGCACCCGCTCCGGGCGCCGGTCGTCCCTAGCAGTCCGCGTCCGGAAAGCCGCTCGAACCTCGCCCGCCGGACGGGAGAGACTGACCCCATGACGGTGAAGATCAGTCGCCCGACGGCGGACCAGCTCGAACGTGTCGGCGAGTTGACCGTGCGGGCCTACCAGGCGGACGGGTTCGTGCCCGACGGGTCCGACTACGACGCGCGACTGCGCGACGCGCGACGCCGCGACACCGAGGCCGAGCTGCTCGTGGCGGTCGACGGTGAGGAGGTCCTGGGCACGGTGACGTTCGCGATGCCCGGGACGCCCTACGCGGAGATCTCGCAACCCGGTGAGGCCGAGTTCCGGATGCTCGCCGTCGACCCGGCCGCCCGCCGGCGCGGCGTCGCCCGTGCGCTCGTCGACGCCTGCCTGGGAAGGGCGCGCGACCGGGGCGTGCAGACCATGGTGCTGTGCAGTGCCGCCGAGATGCGCGCCGCGCACCGGCTCTACGAGTCGTTCGGATTCCGCCGGCTGCCCGACCGCGACTGGTCACCCGTGCCCGGCGTGCAGCTGCTCGCCTTCGAGTTGCCGCTCGTCCATGCCGACGCGTCGTGACCACCCCCGCCGGGCCCGCCGACGATCAGCGGGTCGAGCCGTTCTGGCGCGAGCTCGGGCTGCCCGGCCTCGTCGACGTCCACGTGCACGGCATGCCGCAGCGCCTCCTGGACGCCGTCTGGGCGTTCTTCGACGAGGTGGGACCACGGACCGGCCGGAGCTGGCCGATCGCCTACCGGTGGCCCGAGCCGGAGCGCGTCGCGCACCTGCGCGCGCTGGGCGTGCGCGCGTTCCCGTCGCTGTTCTACGCACACAAGCCCGGGATGGCGCGGTCGCTGAACGACTGGGCGGGTGAGTACGTTCGGCAGGAGCGTGCGGCCGGGCACCGAGACCTCGTGCACAGCGCCACCGTGTTCCCCGAGCCCGACGCCGGCTCCTACCTGGCGAGCGCGCTCGAGGAGGGAGCCCGGATCGTCAAGGTGCACGTGCAGGTCGGCGGCTTCGACCCGCGCGACCCGCTGCTCGACGAGGCGTGGGGTCTGCTGTCCGACACCGGGACACCGGTGGTGGTGCACACCGGCAACGGGCCCCACCGGGGCGCGTTCACCGGCCCGGAGATCTTCGCCGAGGTGCTCGCCCGGCACCCGCGCCTCACCGCGGTCATCGCCCACCTCGGCATGCCCGAGTATGACGAGTTCCTCGCCCTGGCACGCCGGTTCGAGCGACTGCACCTGGACACCACGATGGTGTTCGTCGACTTCTTCGGCGGCGAGGAGTCGCAGACGGCGCTCGCGAGTCGGCTCGCGCCGCAACTGAAGGACCTGCAGGACCGGATCGTGCTCGGCACCGACTACCCCAACATCCCCTACCCGTACGTCCACCAGCTCGACGCGCTCACCCGCACCGGTCTGGACGACGACTGGCTGCGTTCCGTGTGCTGGCACAACGGTGCCCGACTCCTCGGCCTCGGCTCCGCGTCCGGGGGCTGACCGGCGTGAGATCCCTCACCCCGTCGTGCTGGGCGGGCGTGTCGGTGCACGGAGCAGCGCTTCCGACGCGGTACAAAAGAATCGACCCCGCCAGGTATGAGCCGGCGGGGTCAAGACGTTCCGAGGCGGTGTCACACCTGCCGTCAGCCCTGAGGTCAGCGCGGCGGCATCCGCAGCGCGCCGTCCAGCCGGATCACCTCACCGTTGAGCATCGGGTTGTCCACGAGGTGGGCCACCAACGAGGCGTACTCCTCGGGCCGGCCCAGTCGCGACGGGTGGGGCACCTGCTTCTCCAGGATCTCCCGGGTCTCGCCGGGCAGGCCGGCCAGCATCGGTGTCTCGAAGGTGCCCGGCGCGATGGTGCACACCCGGATGGCCTTGCTGGCCAGGTCACGCGCCGCGCTGAGCGTGAGCCCCACGACGCCTCCCTTGCTCGCCGAGTAGGCGGCCTGACCGATCTGGCCGTCGTAGGCGGCGATCGAGGCGGTCATGACCACCAGGCCGCGGTCGCCGTCGACCGGTTCGTTCGCCATCATCGCGGCCGCGGTGAGCCGCAGCACGTTGAAGGTGCCGACCAGGTTGACGTCGATCACCTGGCGGAAGGTGTCGAGCTCGAGCGGCCCCTGCTTGCCCACCACGCGGCCCGGCGTCCCGATCCCGGCGCAATTGACCACGATCCGCAGTTCGCCCAGCTCCTGGGCCGCGGCGATGGCCGCCTGCACCTGCTCCTCGTCGCGGACGTCGGTGGGGCAGAACACGGCACGGTCGCCCAGTCGCTCGGCGGCCTTCTTGCCCTCCGAGGTGGGCAGGTCGACCAGCACGACCGCCGCGCCGGCGTCGTGCAGCCGCTGGGCGGTGGCCGCGCCCAGGCCGGAGGCACCACCCGTGACGAGGGCGACGGTGGAGTCGTTGATCTGCAAGGGGATTCCTTTCGTCGAGTGTTCAGCCGCGCAGCATCTGCCGCGAGATGACCAGGCGTTGGATCTGGTTGGTGCCCTCGAAGATCTGGGTCACCTTGGCCTCGCGAAGGTATCGCTCGGCCGGGAAGTCCTGCGTGTAGCCGTAGCCACCGAGCACCTGGACGGCGTCGGTGGTGACCCGCATCGCGGCGTCGGTGCACACCATCTTGGCCACGGCCGCCTGCCGGGTGAACGGGCGCCCGGCGTCCTTGAGTCGGGCCGCGTGCAGGTAGGTCGCCCGCGCCGAGGTCACGGCAGCCTCCATGTCGGCGAGCAGGAAGGCCATCCCCTGGAACTCACTGATCGGCCGGCCGAACTGCTCGCGCTCCTTGCTGTAGCCGAGTGCGAGGTCCAGCGCGGCCTGGGCCAGGCCGGTGGCCGCGGCAGCGATCCCGAGACGGCCCGAGTCGAGCGCGGTCAGGGCGATCGACATCCCCATGCCGGGCTCACCGACCAGCCGGTCGGCCTCCACCCGGGCCCCGTCGAAGAGGACCTCGCCCACCGTGTCGCAGGCCAGTCCCATCTTGCGCTCGGGCGGCGCGAAGCTCATGCCCTCCGTCCCGGCGGGCACGACGATGCACGACAGGCCGCGCGTCGGGTGGTCGCCGGTGCGGACGAAGACGGTGTAGAAGTCGGCGTGGCCGGCGTGCGAGATCCACGCCTTGCCACCGGTCAGGACGTAGTGCCGCCCGTCGTCGGTCGGCACGGCCCGGGTGCGGATGGCCGACACGTCGCTGCCCGCCTGGGGCTCGGACAGGCAGTAGGCGCCGAGCTGCTCGCCCCCCAGCATGCCCGGGAGCAGCCGCTGTTGCTGCTCGGCGGCGCCGAACCGGGCGAGGGGGAAGCAGGTCATGGAGTGGACCGAGGTGCCCACGGCCACGCTCATCCAGGTCGTGGCGATCTCCTCCACGACCTGCAGGTAGACCTCATACGGCTGGCCACCGCCGCCGAACTCCTCGGGGTAGGCCAGCGAGAGGAGACCGGCCTCGCCGAGTCGGGCGAACACGTCCCGGGGGAACTCGCCGGCCGCCTCCGCCGCGTCCACGCGGGGCGCGAGCTGTTCGGCGCAGATCTGACGGGTGAGGGCGATCAGGTCCTCGGCCTCCTCGGTCGGCAGGAGACGTTCGGCGGCCATGGGTCGAACGATACCCGGGACCATCCGCATGGTGAGACGCCCGGCCCCGCCCCCACGACCCGTGGCGAATGATTGTTGGAGGTGAGCGAGAAACCGCGCTCACCTCCAACAACCATTCGCAGCGGGTGGGGCGTGGCAGAGTGGGCTGGTGGGTGTCCCCGCCGGCACCGCCCACGGCCTGCGCCACCCACGGGGCGCCGGGCCCCAGCCGTGGCCAGCGGGCTCGCCCACGGGCCTGCCACCGGGCCCTCCGACCGCCGACACTCGATTCGCCACACCGCACCACCGACCCGAACGGATGACCACCGTGACCGACGCCCCCACGCCCGCACCCCTGCACGACCCCGCCGCCCGCGGCTTCGCCAGCGACAACAGCGCGGGTGTCCATCCGGAGGTGCTCGCGGCGATCGCGCGGGCGAACGACGGCCACCAGCACGCCTACGGCGCCGACGCCTACACGGCACGGCTGCAGGAGGTGTTCCGCGCCCAGTTCGGGGAGCAGGCGATCGCCTACCCCGTGTTCAACGGCACGGGCGCCAACGTCGTCTCGCTGATGTCGGTGACCGAGCGCTGGGACGCGGTCATCTGCACCGACCTCGCGCACATCCACGTCGACGAGTGCGGTGCCCCGGAGCGGGTCGGGGGGCTCAAGCTGCTGCCCGTGCCGGCCGCCGACGCCAAGCTGACCCCGGCGCTGGTCGACAGCCAGGCGCACGGGTTCGGCGACGAGCACCACGCCCAGCCGAAGGTCGTGTCGGTCACCCAGAGCAGCGAGGTCGGCACCGTCTACACCGTCGCCGAACTGACCGCCCTGGTCGACCGCGCGCACGAGCTCGGGCTCGTCGTGCACATGGACGGCGCGCGGATCGCCAACGCGGCGGCCGCGCTCGACGTGCCGCTCCGCGCCATCACCACCGACGTGGGCGTGGACGTCGTCTCCTTCGGCGGCACCAAGAACGGACTCCTGTATGGCGAGTGCGTGCTGGTGCTGAACCCGGACGTCGTGCGCGGGGTCGACTACGTCCGCAAGGCGACCATGCAGCTCGCCTCCAAGATGCGCTTCGTGTCGGCCCAGTTCGAGGCGCTGCTCGACGGCGACCTCTGGCACCGCAACGCCAGCCACGCCAACGCGATGGCACGTCGCCTGCACGACGCGGTCTCCGACGTCGCCGGGCTGCAGATCACCCAACCGGTCGAGGCCAACATGGTCTTCGCGGTGCTGCCCCCCGAGGCCACCGCCCGGCTGCAGAAGCTCTACCCCTTCTACATCGTCGACGAGGCGCGCGGGCTGGCGCGGTGGGTCACGTCATACGACACGACCGAGGAGGACGTCGACGGCTTCGCCGCGGCGATCCGCGCCGAGCTCGGCTGAGCGCCCCGGGATGGGCCGCGGCAGCCGACACGTCGTGGCCACCGTCGTGCTGGTGCTGTGCTGGGGATCGACGTTCGCCGCGGTCAAGATCGGGCTGCGCTCCAGCCCGCCGATCACCTTCGCGGGGCTGCGTTGCCTGTTCGCCGGGCTGGTGATCGGCGCGGTGGCCCTCGCCCGGCGCGGCCCGCCGACGGCGCGCGGACC
>CAYRLV010000040.1:11931-16822 GCA_964425155.1 uncultured Ornithinicoccus sp.
CGGCGCGCGGACCCTCGGCGCGCGGACAGGCAGCCACCTTCGGCTGGCTCACCCTCGGCAACGTGGTGGGCTTCGTCGGTCTGCAGGTGATCGCCGTCGGGCTGCTGCCGTCCGGCCTGAGCGCGGTCCTGATCTATCTCCAGCCGGTGCTGGTGGCCGGGCTGGCGTGGCCGCTGCTGCACGAACGGCTCAGCGCGCTCGCCGCCCTCGGCCTGCTGCTCGCCTTCGGCGGCGTCGTCGTGGTGAGCGCGGCGGCGGCGAAGGGCCACGTCTCGCTGCCCGGGATCGCGTGCGCCGTGGGCTCGGCCCTGGCCTGGGCGCTCGGCACGATCACCTACAAGCACCGGGCCGGCACCGTCGACCCCTGGTGGGCCGTCGGGATCCCGCTGCTGGTGGGCGGTCCCGTGCTCCTCGTGCTGGGTGTGGTCACCGAGCGTCCCGACATCGACTGGTCCTGGGGCTTCGTGGCGGCTCTGGCGTTCACGGTGCTGGCGGGGTCGGCGTTCTCCTGGCTGCTCTGGTTCCGGCTGATCGCGGTCCGGGGGGCCGCCCGCGCGGCGGCGACCATCTACTTCGTCCCGCTGGTGGCGCTGGTGATCGGCGTCCTGGTGCTGGGGGAGCGGCTGCGCGCCAGCCTGGCCCTCGGGTCAGCCCTGGTCGTGCTCGGCGTCTACCTGGTCAACCGGCCGGAGCGAGATGGGACCGAGGGTGGGGCGCTTGGAGCTGATCGCGTCACCGGATGACTGACCGCGCAGCCGACGCTGCACCCACGGCCCGACGTACTCCCGCGCCCAGCGCGCGTTCCCGCGGGCGAGCGCGAGGCGCCCCTGCGGTGCCTCGGCGGGCAGCGGCCGTCGCCAGTCGTCCTCCCCGACCTCGATGCCGAGGGCGGTGAGCGCGCCGAGCGCGACGCGGCGGTGACCCTCGCTGGTCAGGTGGATCCGGTCCTCGGCCCACATCCGCCAGTCCCGCAGCGGCGCCAGGCTCCACTGGTCGAGCACGAACGCGCCGTGCTGCCGGGCGATCGACCACAGGTGCGCGGTGTAGGTGGCGACCCGCCCCCGGGTGTGCCGCAGCAGCGGCGCCTCGCGCGGATCGGCGGGCGTGGCCATCAGCACGTCGGCGCCGGTGGCCCGGATCCGGGCGACGGCCTCGGCCAGTCGCCGGGCGAGGGCGTCGATGTCGGCCCGCGGCCGCAGGATGTCGTTGCCGCCGCCGACGATGCTGACCAGGTCGGGGCCCAGCGCCAGCGCCGCGTCGAGCTGCGGACCGGCGATGTCCGCCAGCAGCCGCCCGCGGACGGCCAGGTTGGCGTAGCCGAACGACTGCCCGGCGGACTCGGCGCGGGCCGCCAGGTGTCCGGCGAGCCGGTCGGCCCAGCCCACGTAGGCGTCCTGGCGGTCCGGGTCGGGGTCGCTCATCCCCTCGGTGAACGAGTCGCCCACGGCGACGTAGCGCGACCACCGGGGCGCCGCCCCCGTCACGGCAGGCTCCAGTCGATCGGCTCGGCGCCCTGGTGCTGCAGCAGCGCGTTGGCCCGGCTGAACGGTCGCGAGCCGAAGAAGCCGGAGCGGGCGGACAGCGGCGACGGGTGGGCGCTTTCCACGCACGGCACCTGGCCGAGGTGCGGCCGCAGGTTGCGCGCGTCCCGGCCCCAGAGGATGGCCACCAGCGGCCCGCCGCGCTCGACGAGGGCGGTGATCGCCGCGGCCGTCACGGTCTCCCAGCCCTTGCCGCGGTGGCTCGCCGGGCTGCCCGGCGCGACGGTCAGGACCCGGTTGAGCAGCATCACCCCGCGATCGGCCCACGGCGACAGGTCGCCCGTGGAGGGGGTGGGCAACCCGAGGTCGGTGCCCAGCTCCGCATAGATGTTCTGCAGGCTGCGCGGGATCGGCGAGACGTCCGGCGCGACCGAGAAGGACAGCCCGACCGCGTGCCCCGGCGTGGGATAGGGGTCCTGCCCGACGATGAGCACCCGCACGTCGTCCATCGGGTGGGTGAACACGCGCAGCACGTGCTCGCCGCCGGGGAGGTAGCCGCGGCCGGCCGCGAGCTCCTCGCGCAGGAAGGCGCCGAGCGCGGCCACCTGCGCCGAGACGGGCTGCAGCGCTTCCGCCCAGCTGGCGTGGATCAGGTCGGTGAGAGGTCGTGGGTCCGGCACCCGGTCAGCGTATGCCGTGTGCTCACCCGTGCCTGGGCCGCTCCTCCGCGGCGTGCCTGCCGCTGAGTCCTCGGCCGCTCGTCGTCGCCGCGGCGGCATCGTCGCGGCTCGTCGTCGCTGCTTCGTGGCTCGTAGACTCCCCGGGTGCACGGATACACCGACGACACCGAAGCTCTGGGTCAGGCGATCCTGGCCTACGCCGCGGACCGGATGCGCCTGGACCCCGTCCCGCTGGACGGGCCCCGGACACCGGAGGAGCTGGCGCGGGACGCGGCCGGCACCATCACGCCGGACGGCATGGGCGGGGCTGCGGCGCTGGAGCTGTTCGAGCGGGTGCTCGCCCGGGCCTGCCTGTCGATCGACCACCCGCGCTACCTGTCCTTCATCCCGTGCGCGCCGACCGAGGAGGCGGCGATGTTCGACCTCGTGGTCGGCGCGTCCTCGATCTACGGCGGCTCCTGGCTCGAGGGGGCCGGCGCCGTGCACGCCGAGAACCAGGCGCTGCGGTGGATCGCCGACCTGGCCGGCCTGCCCGAGTCGGCCGGTGGCTCGTTCGTGCAGGGCGGGACGATCGGCAACCTGTCCGCGCTGGTGACGGCTCGCGCCACGGCGCGGGTCCGTCATACCGAACAGGGACGGCTGGGCGAGGGCCCGCGCCCGTGGCGGGTCGCGGCGACCGCCGGCTCCCACTCGTCGATCGCCTCGGCGTGCGACGTCATGGACGCCGAGCTGGTGCCGGTGCCGGTGGACGACGAGTGGCGGATGACCGGTGCCGCGTTGCGCGAGGTGCTGGAGGAGCAGGGGCCGGAGTCGTTCTTCGCGGTGGTGGCCACGTCCGGCACGACGAACTTCGGGGTGATCGACGACCTGGCGTCGGTGGCCGAGGTGTGCGCCGAGTTCGGGCTCTGGCTGCACGTCGACGGCGCCTACGGCGGGGCGGGCCTGGCCGCCCCGTCGATCCGCGAGCTCTACGCGGGGGTGGAGCGCGCCGACTCGTTCATCGTCGACCCGCACAAGTGGCTGTTCGCGCCGTTCGACTGCTGCGCGCTGCTCTATCGCGAGCCGGCGCTCGCCCGGGCGGCGCACACCCAGAAGGCCAGCTACCTCGACGTGCTCACCGAGACGCCGGACTGGAACCCGTCGGACTACTCCGTCGGGCTCACCCGGCGGGCGCGCGGCCTGCCCTTCTGGTTCTCCCTCGCGGCCAACGGCACCCGCGCCTACACCGAGGCGGTGGAGCGGACCCTGGCGGTGGCCCGGTTCGCGGAGGCCGAGATCGCCCGGCGCGGCTACGTCGAGCAGGTCCACCCGGGGAACCTGACCGTGGTGGTCTTCCGCCGGCTCGGCTGGAGCTCGCACGACTACCACGCGTGGAGCGACGGGCTGCTGCAGCGGCAGGAGGGGTTCGCGGTGCCGACCTCGCACGACGGCGAGACGCTGGCCCGGTTCGCGATCGTCAACCCGCTGACCAGCGAGGACGACATCCGGGCGATCCTGGACTCGATGGCGTGACCGGCGGTGTCCGGCCGACGCCCGGTCCGGGCCCCGCGCGGGCGCCCGGGCCGGTCGAATCACATCGATGTCATTCGGGCGCTAGGATGACAGACGCACGTCAGCCCACGGGAGGATGCATGAACACCGCAGCGCAGCCACAGGTCGAGTCCGGCGACGAGCTGAGCGAGCGCGACCGCGAGATCATCGCCTTCGAGCGGCAGTGGTGGAAGTACGCCGGCGCCAAGGAGCAGGCGATCCGCGAGCTGTTCGACATGAGCTCGACCCGCTACTACCAGGTGCTCAACACCCTGATCGACAGCCAGGCCGCCCTCGAGGCCGACCCGATGCTGATCAAGCGGCTGCGCCGGCTGCGGGCCAGCCGCCAGCGGGCCCGGTCCGCCCGCCGCCTCGGCATGCAGGTCTGACCCCACCCCACCCCCTCAACACCCACCTACCCCACCCAGCCCCCGGCCGCCCCACCCCCTGCTCGGGGGAATCTTCGTGAGGTTTCGGCCCCCAGGAGGGCACCAAAGCTCACGAAGATTCCTCACGGAGACGAGGCATTTGCACTCGAGGGGGTCGAGTGCTAATCATTGACTTAGCACTCTCTCATCGAGAGTGACAGAATGACCTGACCGTTCGTCGAGGGCCGGAGAGCGCAGGGGACCAGAGCCTGCGTGACCCGGTTCGTCCGTCGCGGGCGACTGGCGGTCACTCCATCCGTAACGTGTGGGAGGAACCACCGCACATGGCCAAGACCATTGCATTCGACGAGGAGGCTCGCCGCGGTCTCGAGCGCGGGATGAACACCCTCGCCGACGCCGTCAAGGTGACGCTCGGCCCCAAGGGTCGCAACGTCGTGCTGGAGAAGAAGTGGGGCGCGCCCACCATCACCAACGATGGTGTGAGCATCGCCAAGGAGATCGAGCTCGAGGAGTCCTACGAGAAGATCGGGGCCGAGCTCGTCAAGGAAGTTGCCAAGAAGACGGACGACGTCGCCGGTGACGGCACGACGACCGCCACGGTGCTGGCCCAGGCCATGGTCAAGGAGGGCCTGCGCAACGTCGCCGCCGGTGCCAACCCGATGGCCCTCAAGCGGGGCATCGAGCAGGCCGTCGAGGCCGTGGCCGAGCAGCTGCTCACCTCGGCCCGCGAGGTCGAGACCAAGGAGCAGATCGCGCAGACCGCCGGCATCTCCGCCGCGGACCCGGCGATCGGCGAGCTCATCGCCGAGGC
>CAYRLV010000041.1:0-16801 GCA_964425155.1 uncultured Ornithinicoccus sp.
GGGTGGTGCGGCGCCGCCGGATGCGGCCGGGTGGGACCGATCCGCTCCGACTGCTCGATCCGGATGGCCAGCTCGTGCAACCGCTCGACCGGCACCGCGGCCTCCAGAGCGGGGAAGACCTCGCTCTCCTCCTGGTCGACGTGGCTCAGCACCGCGTCGCGCAGCCGGTGGAACCGCGCCATGAACGCTGCCTCGTCCTTGCACCGCGCCCACGCCTTGAGCTGCCGCTCCAGGTCACGATGCTCCCGCAACCCCTGGCTCGCGAGTTCCCTGCCGCCCCGCAGGGATTCACCCACCTCCGGATAGAGGAACATCTCCTCGGCCGTGGAGTGCTGCACCAGCAGGGTGGACAGCTCGTGCGCGGCGTCCCGCCGGCGGTCGTCGTAGCGGGCGCCCTCCACCTCGTCGAAGAGCTGCCTGATCCGGGCGTGGTCCTGCATCAGCACGGCGACCACGTTCTTCTCCAGCGCGTCGCTCGCCATCGCTCCTCCTCCACCTTCCGTGGGCTCTACCCGTTGTCGCACCGGGCCAAACCTCGGCGCTCGGCCCGCCTACGGTGTCGGTATGACGCGCCTCACCTGGTGGGGGCACGCCACCACCCTGATCGAGGTCGACGGGGTGCGGCTGCTCACCGACCCGCTGCTGCGTCCCCGGGTCGGCCCGTTGCGGCAGACCGGGTGGCGCCGGCCCGAACACGGCCGGGTGGACGCGGTCCTGATCTCGCACGCGCACCTCGACCATCTCGACCTGCCGTCGTTGGGTGCTCTGCCCGCCGGGGTCCCGGTCGTGGCTCCGCCGGGCGCGGCCGCGCGGACGGCCCGGCGAGGCGGTGCGCGGCCGGTGCGTGAGCTGGGTGTGGGGGAGAGCCTCCGGGTCGGCGGTGTCGTCGTGACGGCGACCCCGGCGGTGCATCCGGAGGGCCGCTGGAGCCGGACCCTCGGCCCCGGCGCGGTGGGCTACTGGGTCGCCGGCTCCCGGACCGTCTACTTCGCCGGCGACACCGCGACCTTCCCGGGCATGGCCGACCTCGCCGGCGCCGACCTGGCCGCCGTCCCGGTGGGCGGTTGGGGCCTCACCCACGGCCCGGGCCACATGGACGCGGAGGAGGCGGCGGAGGCGTTGCGGCTGTTGCGACCCGGGGCGGCGGCGGCCATCCACTGGGGCACGTTGCGGATCCCCGCGTTGTGGCGGCTGCGGGCGGCGGAGGTGCGCGGCGCCGGTGAGCGGTTCCGGGCGCACGCGGCGCGGGTCGCGCCGGACGTCGAGGTGCGCGTCCTCCCGGTCGGTGGCTCGGTCACCCTGCCGGACGCCCGCTGACGCGGCGGCTACCCTTCCTGGGTCCCGGGAGTCGCCGGAAACTGACGTCGCGGGTCGGCTGAGTCACCAGCGTTTCCAGGAGAGCTGGGGGAGGTGGCGGCCGCGCGCAGCACGTCGTGCACCGGCCGGTACCGGTCGTAGAGGGTCGCGATCAGGGTCAGCAGCAGGACGAAGAACAGCGTGCCTGAGACGTCGATGTGGGCCCCGGGGCGCAGCGTGTCGGCCACGAGCACGAGCGCCGCGTTGGTCGCCGCGAGGGCGAAGAAGGACAGCAGCAGGTCGTCGTAGCCGAGGCCGCGGCGGGCGCGCTGGAGACCGATGGCGGAGTTGAGGGCGACCAGGATCCCGCTGGACCAGAGGATGTCGAGCGGTGTCGCCGTGACACTCGGGATGATGCTCGCGAAGATCATCGTCACGAACGAGATGAGCACCACCTTCTCCAGCATCCGCAGGTCGAAGACGCGGCCGCGCTCGACCAGTGCCGCGTTGCGCTGCGCGCGGTGTCGCATGTTCGCCGGCACGGGGTCGGCGGGGAACCGGAGGGCGTGGTCGGGGGCGCGCAGTCGGGGGCGGACGCCATACCAGTAGGCGAGCAGGAGGGCGACCAGGCCAGTGGCCATGACGACGCCCACCCAGGGCTTCTCGGCGATCAGGTCCGTCGTGTCCAGCTGGGCGACGTGCACCCAGTACTCCTGCGGCAGCTTCACGACCACCCAGATGGCCGCGGCGGTGATCACCCACGCGCGCGTGGACACCCGCAGCGGGTCCCAGCGGGTGCGGACGATCTCGTAGGCGATGAAGAAGTACTCGAAGGTGTTGGGGAACAGCAGCAGCACCGTGCGGTCCTGGCCCTCGGTGAGCTCGAACAGGGCCACCCCGACGAGCCGGTAGTAGAGCAGGGCGCGGCCGACGGCGAAGGCGCCCGGGTGCCGCCAGTTGCGCAGCATGGCGAGGTAGGCCATCGCCAGGTAGAAGATGTCGAGCGCCTTGTCGTAGCTCTGGTAGCCGGCCAGGTCCAGGTTGGTGAACTGCTGGAAGATCGTCTGGTCGGCGGCATCGAGCACGAGGCAACCGAGGATCCCGGGCAGCGGCAGCTTGAAGATCGTCAGCGGCAGCAGCAGCCGGGCGGCCAGGACCAGCCCGAAGACGACCACGTCGATGGAGTCGCCCACACCCTGCCTTTCGCCGCACGGAACCTGTCGCAGCCTAACGGCCCTCCGCCCACGCTCGCCGTCCTGTCCGGTGCCCTCTTGCGCGCTGGAAAGAGTGTGATTACAGTATTACGAGTAATCAAGTAATGGTGACATGAAGGAGTGCGCGATGCGATACGCCACAGAAGACCATGACCATGAAGACGAGCCCGTCGACGAGCGCTCCGGCCGCGGCGGCCGACGGGGACCCGGTGGACATCGCGGTGGCCGCCGCGGAGGACGCGGAGAGCCGCGCACCCGACCGGAGGGCTTCGGCGGGCGAGGTGGCCCCCGGGGCGGCCGTCGAGGAGGGCGCGACGGCGGCCGACCCCTCCCGGACGCGAGCGAGGCACCCGACTGGCTGGCCGGCCGGCTCCCGGACGACTGGTTCGAGGGTGCACCCGAGGTCACCGTCGACCGGGACGAGATCGTCGTGATCGGAGAGCTGCCCGCTGTCGAGGGCGGCGCCGCCGCGGCGGAGGGCCGGATCACCCGCTGGCGGGAGGAGACCCGCACCGAGCGGATGGCCATCGCCGACGAGGCCGAGGCGCGCTACGACCGCAAGGTCTCCTGGGGCGCCCGGATCGGCGAGACCGGGATCTTGTTCACCCACCTCGCTGTGCCGGCGATGACCCGGCTGCGGCAGAGCGAACGGCGGGTGCTGGACACGTTGGTCGACGCGGGCGTCGCACGCTCGCGGTCGGAGGCGCTGGCCTGGTGCGTCCGACTCGTCGGCGAGCACACCGAGGACTGGCTGTCCGGCCTGCGCGAGGCGATGTCCGAGGTCGAGCGGCTGCGCGCCGAGGGCCCCGACCTGTGACCCCGCCCCGTCGCGCCACCGCCTGACGTCCCGCGAACCGGTCGTGCGGGCGCCCACGTCGCAGGACGTCCCGGCGGGTCAGCCGGCGAAGGGGATGGTGCGCTGCCCGCGGATGCCGGGCCGGACCGAGAAGACGGAGCCGGCCTCGGGCTGCTCGCCCTCGGCCAGGTTCTCACGCGACGTGGTGATGAACAGCTCGTCCAGCTCCGCGCCCCCGAAGGTGCACGCGGTCACCTGGGTGACCGGCAGCTGCACCTTCCCGTCCAACCGGCCGTCCGGCGCGTACCGGTGCACGGCCGACCCCCCATACACCGCGGTCCAGACGTAGCCCTCGGCGTCGACGCACAGCCCGTCCGGGCCCGCGACGCCCGGCCCCTCGATGGTGACCAGCGGGCGCCGGTTGCCGAGTGCCCCGTCCCGGTCGTAGTCGAGGACGCTGACCTGACCGGTGGGGGTGTCGTTGTAGTAGGCGCGGCTCCCGTCCGGGCTGAACGCGAACCCGTTGGAGACGGTGACGCCGTCCCAGACCCGCTCGGTGGTGAAGCCGCCGGAGCCGTCCGGCGCCAGCCGGAACATCGCCGCCGCCCCGGGCGCCTGGTCGTAGGCCATCGAGCCGCAGTAGAACCGGCCGGCCGGGTCGCACCCGCCGTCGTTGAACCGGATCGCGGTGTCGGTCCACACGTCCGGCAGGGGCGCGAGGTCGGACAGGTCGTCCCGCTCGGCCAGGGCGAAGCACCGCTCGAGTCCGATCACCGCGCCGCCTTGGGCCCGTGGCCGCAGAGCGGCGGCCACGCGGCCCACGTGGCTGCGCTCGACCGTCCCGTCGGCACGGAGCGTGAGCACGTCGCCGGCCATCATGTCGACGTAGCGCAGCCCGCCCCACGGTTCCCACCAGACCGGCCCCTCGGCGTGGTGGGCCAGCGGGTCGGTCACCTGTTCCGCGCGCATGCGGCCACTGTAGGGAACCGTGGGGGACCTGCTGCGGAAGAGGTTGACGGACGAGCAGGTTGCGAGGGATAGTTGAAATTGCAACGACCTGAGGAGCTCGCCATGGCCGCCGTCACCGTCCCCGACCTGACCGTCCTGCCCCGTGTGCCGCAGATCTCGTCCGACGTGCGCCAGCGTCCGGTCCGGTCCGTCACCAGTGCGCCCAGCGGGTTCGAGGGCGAGGGGTTCCCCGTCAAGCGTGCCTTCGCCGGGGTCGACCTGGCCGAGCTCGACCCGTTCATCCACCTGGACGAGATGGGCGCGGTGGAGTACGCGCCCGGCGAGCCCAAGGGCACGCCCTGGCACCCGCACCGCGGCTTCGAGACCGTCACCTACATGATCGACGGCATCTTCGACCACCAGGACTCGCACGGGGGTGGTGGCTCGATCACCGACGGCGCCACCCAGTGGATGACGGCCGGCAGCGGCCTGCTGCACATCGAGGCCCCGCCGGAGCACCTGGTCGTGTCCGGTGGGCTGTTCCACGGGCTGCAGCTGTGGGTCAACCTGCCCCGGGAGAACAAGCTGGCCGCGCCGCGTTACCAGGACCTCGCGTCCGACCAGGTCGCGCTGCTCTCGTCGGCCGACGGCGGGACGCTGCTGCGGGTCATCGCCGGCGACGTCGCCGGTCACACCGGGCCCGGCTCGACGCACACCCCGATGGCCATGGTGCACGCCACGATCTCGCCCGGAGCCGAGCTCGACCTGCCGTGGCGGACGGACTTCAACGCACTCGCCTACGTGATGGGCGGCAACGGGTTCGTCGGGCCGCAGCAGACGCCGATCGGAGCGAGCCAGCTGGCGGTGTTCGGGCCGGGTGACGCGCTCCGGCTCTCCGCCGCCACCACCCAGGACGCCCGCTACGCCTCCGGGCTCGAGGTGATCCTGCTCGGCGGCGCTCCGATCCGCGAACCGATCGCGTGGGCCGGGCCGTTCGTCATGAACACCAGGGCCGAGGTCATCCAGGCGTTCGAGGACTACCAGGCCGGCCGGCTCGGGCAGCCCCTGCCGCACGGTTCGGTGGGCGGCGCGCGCGCCTGACCGGCGCCCCTTCATACGAGAGTTGCTGGGGGTCCGTGCACTCGGCGTCGCGGTTCCCCAGCAACTCTTGCGGTGCGCCCGGAGTTGCTGGGGATCCGTGCACTCGGCGTCGCGGTTCCCCAGCAACTTCCGTATGAGGGGGTGCGGCACCGGCGCCCTTGTTGCCAATCAGTCGCAACAAGACGAAGATGGCGGCCATGCACGTACCCGACGGATTTCTCGACGTGCCCACCTCGGTGGCGACCGGAGTCGTGGCCGCCGGCGCGGTGGGGCTCAGCCTGCAGCGCGCGAATCGCGAGATCCGCGAGTCGGGTCCGGCTCTCGCCGGGCTGACCGCGGCCTTCATCTTCGCCGTGCAGATGGTCAACTTCCCGATCGGCGCCGGCACCAGCGGCCACCTCCTCGGGGGAGCGCTGGCGGCGGCGCTGGTCGGGCCCTGGACCGGTGTGCTGTGCATGACGGTGGTGCTCCTCGTGCAGGCGCTGTTGTTCGCCGACGGCGGGCTCACGGCCCTGGGCACCAACATCATCGACATGGGGCTGGCGACCGTCCTGGTGGGCTTCGTGCTGACCACCCTCCTGCTGCGCGTGCTGCCCAAGCGGACCTCCACCGTCGCCCCGGCGGCGGGAGTCGCGGCCTTCGTGTCGGTGCCGGTGGCCGCCGTCGTCTTCACCCTGCTCTACGCGATCGGCGGCGCCGTCGCGATCCCACTCGACAAGCTGGCCACCGCGATGATCGGCTGGCACGTGCTCATCGGCATCGGGGAGGGGCTGATCACCGCGGCCGTCGTCGGCGCGGTCGTCGCGACCCGGCCCGACCTGGTCTACGTCGCCCGGCACCTGCGACCGGAGCTGGTGCTGGTCGACGCCGACGGCAACCCGACCGGCACGGTGGCGGCCGACCAGCCGGTGGCCGTCCGCGCCGGCCGCCGACCTCTCGCCATCGGGCTGGTGACCACGCTCGTGGTCGCCGGAGTGGTCAGCTTCTTCGCCAGCGCACACCCGGACGGCCTGGAGTACGTCGCCGAGAAGCTCGGCATCGCCCAGCACGCCACCGAGTCGGCCACCGCCGGAAGCCCGTTGGCGGACTACGGGTTCCACGGCATCGGCAACAGCGCGCTCGCCGGCGGGCTCGCCGGGATCATCGGCGTGGTCGTCGTGCTCGCGGTGCTCGTCGCCGTCGCGTCTCTGGTCCGCCGGCGCTCGGCTGGCCGGCCGCACGACGACGAGCACGTCCGCGTCGACGCCTGAGAACGACGACGATGGGCGGCACGCACGGCGACCGGACGGTCGGGGCCACGGCCACCGACGGCCTCGTCGTCGCCGCCGACAGCCCGGTGCACCGGCTGCCCGCGCACGGCAAGCTGGTCGCCCTCGTCGCCTTCGTCCTGGTCGTCGTCGCGACACCCGCCGGCACCTGGTGGGCGTTCGGTGCGTATGCCGTGCTGCTCGCCGCCGTGCTGGCGGTCGCCCGGGTGCCTCTCCCGGTGGTCGGCCGGCGGATGCTGATCGAGACCCCCTTCGTCGTCTTCGCCCTGCTCCTGCCGCTGGTCGCCGCCGGACCGCAGGTCGAGGTGCTCGGGCTGTCCCTCTCCCGGGACGGACTGGTCGGTGGCGGCACTCTGCTCGCCAAGGGCACCCTCGGTGTCGTCGCCGCGATCACCCTCGCCGCCACCACCGGGTCCCGGGAGTTGCTCGCCGGGCTGGAGCGGCTGCGGATGCCGGCGACGCTCGTGGCGATCCTGTCGTTCATGGTCCGCTACGTCTCCGTGGTCAGCGGCGACCTGCAACGGATGCGGGTGGCCCGCGACTCCCGTGGCTACACCGGCGGTCGCCTCGGTCACCTGAAGGCCGTCGCGGCCGGCGCGGGTGCCCTGTTCGTCCGCAGCTACGAGCGCGGCGAACGCGTGCACCTGGCCATGCGGGCCCGCGGCTACACCGGCCGGATGCCCGCCCTGTCCGGGGGCGCGAGCGCGGCCGAGCTGGCGCGGTGCGCGGTGCTGCCGGTGGCGGCCCTCGCGGTGCTGCTGGTCGCGCGGATCGGGCTCGGTGCCCCGTGACCACGGAGACGAGCCCCGCGACCGTGTCGGGGGCCGCGCCGGCGATCGACGTCGAGCGGCTGGCCTTCGCCTACCCGGACGGGCGGCAGACGCTCTTCGGCATCGACCTGGCCATCGCACGGGGGGAGCGGGTGGCGCTGCTCGGGCCCAACGGGGCCGGCAAGACCACCTTCGTCCTGCACCTCAACGGGATCCTCGGCGCAGTGGCGGGCGGCACCGGCAGCGGCTCCGTGCGGATCGGCGGGCTGCCGGTCGCACGGGACCACCTGCAGGAGATCCGCCGCCGGGTCGGCCTGGTCTTCCAGGACCCGGATGACCAGCTCTTCATGCCGACCGTCGCCGACGACGTGGGGTTCGGTCCGGCCAACCTCGGGCTGCGCGGTGACGCGTTGCGCGCCCGGGTCATCGAGGCGCTGGACCAGGTCGGCATGACCGCATTCGTCGACCGGCCGCCGCACCACCTGTCCTTTGGGCAGCGCCGGCGGGTCGCCGTGGCCACCGTGCTGGCGATGCGTCCCGAGGTGCTCGTGCTCGACGAGCCCAGCAGCAACCTGGACCCCGCGAGCCGCCGGGAGCTGGCCGACATCCTCGACGACCTCGACGTCACCGTGCTGATGGTGACGCACGACCTGCCCTACGCCCTGCAGCTGTGCGCGCGCTCGGTCCTCATGGACGGTGGGCGGATCGTCGCGGACGGGCCGACCCGTGACCTGTTGGCGGACCGCGAGCTGATGGACGCGCACCGGCTCGAGCTCCCCTACGGCTTCGACCCGCTCTCCGTCCCGGGCGCCGCCCGCTGACCGTGCCCGGTCAGACGTCCTTGGCCTTGCGAGCGCTCGGGTCCCACTTGGTGATGCGGGCCGCCTCCCAGCCGCGGGCCTTGATGACCTCGCGGGCCTCGCGCTTGTACTGGGCGCTCAACCGGTCGAGGTAGACGACGCCGTCGAGGTGATCGGTCTCGTGCTGCAGGCAGCGGGCGAACAGGCCGGTGCCCTCGAGCTCGACCGGGTTGCCGTCCAGGTCGGTGCCCGTGACCCTCGCCCAGTCGGTGCGGGCGGTCGGGAACGCCTCGGCGGGCACCGACAGGCACCCCTCCAGGTCGTCCTCGGGGTCGGCCACGCCGACCGGGCCCTTCTTCTCCAGCACCGGGTTGATGACGTGGCCGACGCGTCGCTCACCGGTGACCTCGTCGGGGCAGTCGTAGACGAACAGCCGCAACCGGGAGCCGACCTGGTTGGCCGCGAGCCCCACGCCGTCAGCGGCCTCCATCGTCTCGAACATGTCGCCCACGAGCGTGCGCACCTCCTCGGTGATCTCCTTGACCTTCTTGGTGCGTTGGTGCAGCGCCTTGTGCCCGACGACGGTGATCTCGCGGACGGTCATCCGTGCCAGCCTTTCGTGTCCCCGATCAGCAACGGCACGAGCCTAATACGACTCGCGGGTTGCGCCGTCAGAGAGTCGGGTCCGGCCGGAACGGCGGGATCGGCCCGGTGTCGTCCGGGCCCGGCGGCCGCTGCTGCTCCCACGGCCACGGAGGCTGTTCGCGGCCCTCGTGCTCGCCCGTTCCGGGCTCGTCCACGTCCGAATCCTCGACGTCCGACTCCTTGACCAGGTCCGGGCTCCGGTAGACCGATCGGCCCTCGTCGGTCGCCTTGCCGGTCGGGATGGCGCGCGACTGCTGGTCGCCGGCGGACCCGGGCCGCATCCGGATGCCCGACACCGGCACCGCGGTGGAGTCCTGCTTGACCGGGTTGTAGGGCTCGGCGTCCTCGTAGGACACCGCCCAGCCCGGGCCGTCGGGATCGTCCGGGCCGTCCGGCCCGACACCGCCGTCGTCGTGGTCCTCGGGAGGTTCGTCGGGGTGCGGCAGCACCCGGTCGTGGTCCTGCACACCGAAGATCTCCGCGCAGATCGCGCGGTAGGTGTGGTCGGGGTCGGGCACCCAGTTGACCGACCGCAGCGCCTGGTCCTGCCCGGCGCTCTCCATGATGAACCGGCCGTAGCCGAGCAGTTGCCCGGCCGGCGACCGCGTGTAGGACATGTCGGTGACCTTGGTGAGCGGCATCATCGCCACCTTGCGGGTGATCAGCCCGTAGGTGAGCAACAGCCGCTTGTCGGTCGCGACGAACCAGTCGTGCCGCCACTCGAGCAGCTTCCAGGCCATCCGGGCCAGCACCGCGAACCAGGCCCACCAGAGCAGGTCGGAGACCAGGCCCAGGCTGGCCGGCGTGATCGCCCCGATCCACAGCACGACGACCAGCCCGGCGACGGCGGTGAGCACGGGTTCGGCGACCTTGGCCCAGTGCTGGTGGACGGCGATGATCATCGACTCGCCGTCGAGCAGGTAGCGGCGGGTCCCGCCTTGCGGTGGCTCCGGTGCCGCCCGCGCCACAGCGGCTAGTCCCGGCCGAGGACGGCGTCGAAGAAGGAGCCGAGCGACTCGACGGCGTGCACGACGATGCCCCACGCCGAGCTCAGGATGTCGCCGACCCGGTCGGGCGAGGTGAAGATCGCGTAGACCACGAAGGCGGCCACGAGCACCTGCACCAGGCGCTTCACGTTGAACATCGGGGCTCCTCGGGTCGGGTGGGCACGCACGGGTGTGCCGTCGTGACCACAGGTCGTCCCTATCGTGCCACTGTGACGGGTGAGACGGGAGAGGCGCGCCGAGGGTGTCCGGATCGCCCGGGAGCGGTCGTCGGGGCGCCAGCCACCCCGCATACTCCCTCGACCCGTGGCGCATGGTTGTGGCGTTTGCGCGGGAAAACCCGCCCCACTCACCACAACCATTCGGGACGAGGGGCGGGGGTGAGGGGGCAGTCAGGCCTGCGGGAACCGGCGGCGGGCCACCTCGAACGCCACCACGGCGGCCGAGCTGGCCACGTTGAGCGACTCCACCCCCTGCTGCATCGGGATGGCCAGGTCCTCGTCGAGCAGCTCTCGGCACGCGGGGGAGATGCCGTCGGTCTCGTTGCCCAGCACGAACGCGGCCCGCTCCGGCAGCGGCGCCTCCCAGATCGTCCGCTTCCCCGACGAGTCCAGCCCGTATGCGGTGAAGCCCGCCTCGCGCAGCGCGCGCACCGCCTCCTCCGGTCGCCGGCAGCGCACGATGCCGGCGCGGTAGGCAATGCCGGCGGAGGCCTTGATCACCAGCGGCCCCACACCGGGTGAGCCGGCGCTCGGCAGCACCACGGCGTCGAAGCCCGCCGCGGTGGCGGTGCGGATGATCATGCCGACGTTGGCCGGGTTGGTGACGCCGTCCACCACGAACACCACGGCGCTCGGGGGCGCGGCGCGCACATAGTCCTGCAGCGACCGGAGCCCGGGAGCGACCACGTCGGCCACCACGCCCTGGTCGTGCTTCCCGTTGCCGGCCAGCCGTTTGACGTGCTGCGGGGTGGCCCACTCGACCGGCACGCCGCGTTGGCCCGCGAGGCCGAGCAGGCGTCGGACGGACGGGCGCGCGACGTTCTCCGCCACCACCAGCTTGTCCACCGCGAGGTCGTCGTCGAGCAGCACCTCCAGCACCGGCTTGCGACCGTAGACGGTGATGAACCGCTCGCGCGGCGACCGCTGCGGTGCTCCCGGCGTGCGCGTGTCGCCGGTCGGATCGTGTGCCACGTGCCGAGTCCTCACTGCCGTCGGGGAGACCACGTCCTGCCGAGGCGGGCAGCCTCGCGTTCGTCGGTCGTCCCGACGATACCCAGCGCCCTCGTGCACGGGCCGGCCGCTCGCCCTGGGCGGCGCACCCCGTTGCGGGGAGCGCTGGCGCTCAGGTGCGTTCGCGGTCCAGGTCGCGGCGGTAACCCCAGGCGGTGAGCGCGGTGCACAGCGCGAACCACCCGACGACCACGACGACGTGCTGCAGGGTGGTCGCGTGCGGCGGATTGCCGAACGCCGCGACGTCCTGCTCCGGGGCCATGACACCCCAGACCAGCTGGCCGAAGTGGTGGGTCGGCAGCACCCGCGCGATCTGGCCGAAGACGTCGGGCAACTGCGCCAACGGGTAGAAGAACCCGGACAGGAACGACAGTGGCAGGAAGACCAGGTTGACGATCGTGCTCACCGCGTGCGGCCGCACCCAGTAGGCGAGCGCCGACCCCATCGTCGAGAAGGCCAGCACACCCAGCAGCACGATGCCGCAGCTGGCCAGCATCCGCACCGGGTCGAACGCCACACCGCCACCCACCACGGCGACGAACGCCATGATCGTCAGGGTCAGCGTCGTGAACACGAGGTTGAGCGCGACCTTCGCGGCGAAGTACACCCACATCGGCATCGGCGTCGCCCGCAGCCGGCGCAGCCAACCGCGGTCCCGTTCGGCCGCCAGCTCGCCGCCGAAGGAGAACAGCGCCTCGCTCACCACGCCGTAGCACGCGAACGACACGAAGAGCATGGCTCCCACGTCGGTGCCTCGCGGCAGGATCTCGCCAGCCTCCGACAGGCCGAACATCGCGTAGAGGATCACCGGCAGCAGCACGACCCCGACGAAGTACTCCGGCACCCGGCGGTAGCGCCGGACCTCCATCAGCAGCTGGGTGACCAGCAGCGTGGGCGCGCCGCCCGTCGGTGACGTGCGGGCCCCGAGCCGGCGCGGGGCGAGGGGTGCGGTCAGGTCGGTCATCGCGTCGTCGCCTCCAGCGCACGTGGGGCATCGGAGATCTCGCCCCCGGACTCGTCGGTCAGCCGGAGGAACGCCTGCTCCAGACTCGCCTCCACCACGGTCAGCTCCTCCACGACTCGGTCGGCGCGAAAGAGGGCCCGCAGCAACGGTTCCGGTTCGGACACCTGCAGCCGCCACCGACGCAGGTCCCCTGCGCCCGCCGGTATGCGGAGTGCTCGGCCGCCCTCCACCGCCGCCAGCTGCTGCACGCCCGGCAGCGACGCCAGCTCGGCCTCCGCCGCGTCCGTCACCAGCTCGACGGTCTTGCCGGGGACCAGCGAGCGCACCTCGCTCGGCGTGCCGTCGTGCACGACCGACCCGTGCGCGACGACGACGATCCGGCCGGCCGCCAGATCGGCCTCGGCGAGGTTGTGGGTGGAGAACAGGATCGTCTTGCCCGACCGGGCGAACTCCTCGACCTGCCGCCAGAACGCCTGTCGGGCCTGCACGTCGAGCGAGGCGGTCGGCTCGTCGAGGAAGAGCAGGTCCGGGTCGCCGACGATCGCGAGGCCGAACGACAGGCGCTGCCGCTGTCCGCCGGACAGCTGGCTGACCCGCTTCGTGGCGTGCCCGGCCAGGTCCGCGCGCTCCAGGACCTCGCCGGTGGGCAGGGCCACCGGGTAGTAGTGCCGGACGAGGTCGATCACCTCGGCGGCGGTCAGCGTCTCCGGCGCGTCGGTGTCCTGCAGCATCGCCCCGACGCGCTCGCGCACCCGCAGGTCCTGCGGAGCCCGCCCGAACAACGCCACCCTCCCCCGGGTGGGTGTGCGCAGTCCGAGCAGCATCTCGATCGTGGTGGTCTTGCCCGCACCGTTCGGCCCGAGGACGGCCACGACCTCACCTGCGGCGACGCGCAGGTGCACGTCCGTGACCGCGGGCGTCACGCCATACGACTTGTGCAGGCCCACGGCCTCAATCACGTCCACGGCCACCTCGATCCCGATCCTGCGCCGGCGGCACCGGCGTCGGTTCGACGCTAGGGCGGGTCGCGCGCGGGCACAGGTGCCGCCGGTCACGACCTGCACCCATGACTTCCGGCACCTCGGCGCGAGGCACCGGGCGACCTATGCTGCGAGGGTGTCCGAAGGGTTGCTCGATCGGCTCGCCAGTGCCAGCGGACTGCTCGGCTACATCGTCGTGGGCTTCGTGGCCGCGGTGTCGGGGCTGGCCGGCACGTTGTCGCCGTGGTGGTGGGTCGCCTACGCCGCGGGCCTGCTGGTCTTCGCCGCGCTGACGACCGAGCGGGTCGGTCGGGTCCTGGCCCATGCGCTGCTCGTGGCGCTGTTCGTGGCCGTGGTGCTGACCTACCTGCTGGCCCCGGACTATGCCCTGTCCGCCGTGCCGATGGTGGTCTTCGTGGCGACGGCCGCATGGGTGTGGCCGGTGTGGGTGACGTTGGGACTCATCGCGATCCAGACCGTGGTGCTCGTCGTCGCCAGCCTGGTGCGGGCGGACGAGGCGCAGTTCGGCATCGCGGTCGCCGTGATGTATGCCGTGTTCCAGCTGTTCGCGCTGCTCATGGTGGAGACGAGCCTGCGGGAGCGGCGGATGCGCGAGGAGTTGGCGGCCGCGAACGCCGAGCTGGCACAGGCGCACAGCCGGTTGGCCGAGGCCAGCAAGGACGAGGAGCGGTTGCGCATCTCCCGCGACCTGCACGACCTGGTCGGCCACCAGCTGAGCGCGCTGGTGGTCAACCTGGAGGTGGCCTCGCACCTGGCGGACGGACCGGCCGGCGACCCGGTGGGGCGCTCGCGAGCCATCGCGAAGGACCTGCTCACCGACGTGCGACAGGTCGTCGGCCAGCTGCGCGAACCACGAGCCAGCCTGCGGGACGCCTTGGCCGACATGGCCGTTGCCGTCCCCACGCCCGAGGTGGCGCTCGACGTCCGGGGAGATCTCGAGCAGCTGAGCGACCAGGAGGCCGAGGTCGTGCTGCGCTGGGTGCAGGAGGTCATCACCAACGCGATGCGGCACGCCGAGGCCGAGCACCTGTGGGTCACCGTCTCGTGTGACGCGGGGGAGCTGCGACTCACCGCGCGGGACGACGGCCGTGGCGCCGCCACGGTCACCATGGGTCACGGGTTGACCGGGATGCGAGAGCGCGTCACCGGACTCGGCGGTGAACTCTCGTGGGACGGCACGGACGGCTTCCGGGTCGAGGCCCGGCTGAGGCTGGCGGCGTGACGTCCGACCGGGCCAGGGACGCCGACGCGGCGGGGGAGAAGGACGGCGTCGAGACCGACCAGTCCACGATCCGGGTGTTGCTGGTCGACGACCAGACGTTGGTGCGGCAGGGAATTCGCAGCCTGCTGACCCTCGCCGAGGGGATCGAGGTGGTGGCCGAGGCCGGCGACGGCGTCGAGGCGCTCACGCTGATCGAGCAGGCGCGGCCGGACGTGGTGCTGCTCGACCTGCGGATGCCGCGCCTGGACGGGGCGGGAACGCTGAGGGAGCTGGCGACCCGCGACTACCGGCCTCCTGTCCTGGTGCTGACGACGTTCGACGACGACGAGGCCGTGCTGGAGGCGCTCCGGTCGGGGGCGCGGGGCTACCTGCTCAAGGACGTCACGCTCGCCGACCTCGTCACCGCGATCACGACGATCGCGGCTGGCGGCAGGCTGGTGCAGCCCGCCGTCACCGCAGGCCTGCTCGAGCGCCTGGCCGATCGCCCACCGGAGGCGCCCGGTCGGGTCATCGCCCCGCTCACCGGCCGGGAGACGGAGGTGCTCCGGCTGATGGCGGCGGGCTTCCCCAACCGGGAGATCGCCGAGGCCCTGCACCTCGCGGAGGGTACGGTCAAGAACCACGTGTCCTCGATCCTGCTCAAGCTCGGGGTGCGCGACCGGACCCGGGCGGTGCTGCTCGCGCTGGAGCAGGGACTGCTCACCGGCCACGACCGGCCCGCGCCATGACCGCCCGTCCCGCGTCCGGGATTCCCTTCGACCCCAGGAGGAGTCGATGACCCTGGCGGACGACCTGCGCGGTGCGCTCGACGGCGCGCTCGCGGGGACCGACCAAGCCGCCACGGCGTCCGCGGTCGAGCGGCTCATCACGCGCTACCGGGCGGGCGGCGTCGCGGACCAGCCGATCCTGGCCAGCGCGGGTGACGTCACGGCATACGCCGCCTATCGGATGCCCGCCACCTTCGGTGCGGTGCGTGCGGCCCTGGCCCAGCTCACCGCGGCCAGACCCGACCTGCGACCCGCCTCCCTGCTCGATCTCGGCGGAGGCACGGGGGCTGCGGCGTGGGCGGCGTGCGACGTCTTCCCGGACCTGGGCGAGGTGACCGTGGTCGACCAGGTCGCCGAGGCGCTCGAGCTCGGTCGCGCGCTGGCCGAGTCCGCCGAACACCGGGCCCTGCGGTCGGCCACCTGGCTGACCGGGCGGCTGGACCGGACGCCCCTGCCGCACGCCGACCTGGTCACCGTCTCCTACGTCCTCAGCGAGCTGTCCCCGGAGGGGCAGTGCGCGCTCGTCGACGACGCCGCAGCCGCGTCCGGTGGTGGCGGCGTCGTCCTCGTCGTCGAGCCCGGCACCCCCGACGGCCATCGTCGCGTCCTCGGCGCCCGAGACCGACTGCTTCGCGCCGGTCGAGTCGTGGCCGCGCCGTGCCCGCACGACGACGCCTGCCCGCTGTCCGACGGCGACTGGTGCCACTTCGCCGCGCGGATCAACCGGTCGTCGCTGCACCGCCGGGTGAAGGGTGCCGACCTCGGCCACGAGGACGAGAAGTTCTCCTACGTCGCCGTCGCGGCGCCCCCTCCGGGACGTCCTGCGAGGTGGCCGCCGGGGCAGCCGGAACGCGCGACGTCCGACGGCGCGGTCCGGCCCTCCGGGCCGGCTCGGGTCCTCCGCCACCCGGTGAAACGCAAGGGGCTGGTGCAGCTGGAGCTCTGTCGGCCGGACGGCACGGCGTCGCGCGAGGTGGTCTCGAAACGGCAGGGTGACCGCTACCGCGCCGCGCGGGACGTGCGCTGGGGCGACGCCTGGCCCGACTGACCCGGTTGTTGCGGCGACATCGGCCCGTCGAGGGGCCGCTCGCGCCGCAACAAGCCGGGGTGGGGTTGTCAGTCGACGATGCCGTAGAGCCGGTCGCCCGCGTCCCCGAGGCCGGGGACGATGTAGCCCTGGTCGTTCAGCCGCTCGTCGATGGCGCCGGTGACGATGGTGACCGGCACGGTGAGGCTCTCGAGCTCCTGCTCCACCCGCTGGATGCCCTCCGGCGCGGCGAGCAGGCACAACGCGGTGATGTCGTCGGCCCCCCGCTCGACCAGGTAGTGGATCGCCGCGGCGAGCGTGCCGCCCGTCGCGAGCATCGGGTCCAGCAGGTAGCACTGCCGTGCGTCCAGGTCGTCGGGAAGTCGGTTGGCGTAGGTGTGCGCCTCCAGCGTCTCCTCGTTGCGCACCATGCCGAGGAACCCGACCTCCGCCGTGGGCAGCAGCCGCACCATGCCGTCGAGCATCCCCAGCCCGGCGCGCAGGATCGGCACGACCAGGGGTTTCGGCGAGGCGAGCTTGATCCCGCTCGCGGGCGCCACCGGCGTCACGATCTCCACCGGCTCCACCCGCACCTCCCGGGTGGCCTCGTACGCCAGCAGCGTGACCAGTTCGTCGGCCAGCCGCCGGAACGTCGGGGAGTCGGTCTCCTTGTCCCGGAGGGCCGTGAGCTTGTGGGCGATGAGGGGGTGGTCGGCGACGTGGACACGCATGGGGGCAACCTACCG
>CAYRLV010000042.1:0-8377 GCA_964425155.1 uncultured Ornithinicoccus sp.
TGATGATGCGCAGCACGTTGAGGCCCGCGATCTCACCGGCCTCCTTGGTGGCCTGCCGCTCGTGGTCGTCGAAGTAGGCCGGCACGGTGATGACCGCGTCGGTGACGTCCTCACCGAGGTAGGACTCGGCGTCGCGCTTGAGCTTCTGCAGGATGCGGGCGCTGATCTCCTGCGCGGTGTACTTCTTGCCGTCGACCTCGGTGCTCCAGTCGGTGCCCATGTGGCGCTTGACCGAGCGGACCGTGCGGTCGACGTTGGTGACGGCCTGGCGCTTGGCGATCTCGCCGACGAGCACCTCGCCGTTCTTGGCGAACGCGACGACGGACGGCGTGGTGCGGCCGCCCTCGGCGTTGGCGATGATGGTGGGGTCGCCGCCCTCGAGGACGGCCACCGCCGAGTTGGTGGTGCCGAGGTCGATACCTACCGCACGTGCCATGAGTGTCTCTCCTGTATGTCGGGTGCCTGGCTCGGCGCCGACGGCGCCTCCTGCGCGTCGCCGGGTCCTCCCCAGAGGGTTGATCCGTCAGTACTCAAATCTGCAGAGCCGGGTCGAGGTTGTCAAACTGAGACTCCGCAAACTTGAGTTCACTAGGATCAACCTTGCCAAGTCCACTTTCATTCCCGGAGCAGAGGGCACGTCCCGGAGCACACGCTGCGAGGCTGCTGACGCGCGGCCCCGCGCCACACGTGACGTGTCCTGCCGCGTCAGATCGCGGCGGCCTGCTCCGCGATCAGCCCCTCGGACGACAAAGCCCCCGACGCCGGCGAGGCGACCTACCACGAATGGCCCCGCCGCTACCTGCGCGACGTGCACGGCGCACCAGAGTCGTCCCGGGAGACCCTCTCGGCCAGGCGCGACGGTTGACGAGACCCCGCCTTCTCGACGCCCAGGGCGTCCGCAGGTCGCGCTGGCACTACCCGCCGAATGCGTGACCCTCGCCGGCATGGCGGTGCAGTAATGCCAGTGTGGGTTGCGTTTCCTCAGACCGAGCCGCAGCGGCTACGTTGGCGCCCGAGGTTGATCGCCGCAGCGGATGGGAGTCGTGCCGTGACCCTGTGCCTCCTCGGGGACAGCCACCTTGCGCGGGTACGGCGGTCCCTCCCGCTCCTGGGCACGGACGTGCGCAACCTCGCGGAGGGCGGATCGACGATCCTCGACGTGCCCGCACAACTCGCGGAGCTCGGACACCACTTGTGCCACGCGAGGGTGGTGTCGATCGGGACGAACGACGCGGCACCGTGGCGCGGGGTCGGTCTCGACACGTTCACCCGCGCGTTCGACGAGGCGCTTGCGCAGCTCGGCGGCGCGGCAGTGACCTACGTGGCGCCTCCGGGGGTGATCGAGGCACGCCTGTCGGCGGGCGCCCTGTGGTCCAACAGCACCATCGACCGCTACCGTGCCGCGGCGCTGGAAGCTTGCTCCAGCCGCCGCATACAGGTGATCCGGGCCGACCTCCTCGTCCAACCCCTGGGTCGCGCTGCGTTCGCCGATGACGGCGTCCACCTCAGCGGCGCCGGTTATCGAGCCCTCCTGCCCGCCATCGCCAGCGCTCTCCCCGCGTGAGGAAGGGGTCACCCGGTTCGCAGGCACTCGGCGACGTCAGGGCCGGCCGGCCAGGTGTCGCCGCACCACGCGCCGGCGCAGGGTGGGCGAGGCGGCCACCTCGTAGCCGGCCTCGAGGAAGACCTGCAGCAGCCCGACCGAGGCCTCGTCCCAGATCACCGTCTTGCCCGGTGGCGGCTCGATCGGATAGCCCTCCAGGACACGGGCGCCGACCTGCTCGCCGTACTCGACCGTGGCGGCGGCGAGCTCATAGGTGAGCCCTTCCCGGCGAAAGCCCTTGCGCACGACGAAACAGGTGACCGACCAGACACCCTCGAGGTCGGGGTCCCTGCGCATCCACGGCTGCTTCCGGCTCCAGATCCGGGGGTAGTGCTCCCGTGGCTCGACCGCGACCCAGCCCGCGGCCTCGCCGTCGACGTAGCCGATCAGGCCGGACGTCGGTCCGGCGGTGCCGCAGGCAGTCTGCTCCAGCAGCGCAGCGTCCCTCTCCTCCTGGGTGGTGTCGCGCCAGATCCATCCCGGGACCTTGAGCGCCTGGCAACGGCACTTGCGGGCGCCGCCCGTGTCGAACACCACCTCGACGTCCTCGGCCGTAGCTTCGTTGGCGGGGAGCCAGGTGAACTCGGGCATGCTGGCGACCCTAATCGCCGGCCGGCCGCTGTGGAGCCCGCCACGGACAACGAGCTGGAATCCACGCCATCGCGTCGGCGCGCTGAGGGTCGGGGATCGCGACCACTGACTCGTCATACAGGTGCCACTCGTCGACCCCGTAGGCGTCCGCCGCGACGAGCAACAGCTGCTCCGTCCGAGCGTGGAGGAGGACCTCGGTCACCAGGCCTGCCCAATACTTGCCCGCCACCGTGGTGTCGTAGGCCAGATCGACAGCTTCGATCGGGCCACGTGCCAAGGAAATCTGCCGACGGGAGCGGCGCGAGCCCACGTCCTGTGCGGGTAGTTCATGCGGGACACGGTCGGTGAAGTCCAGCCCGAAGACGGCGTCGTCTTGGTACACGCCGACCTCCAGCAAACCGTCCGCGAGGAGTGCGCGCAACCAGAAAAACGGAACGCGGCCTTCCGCGGGCGAGGCCCAGACCGGAGCCTCCGGACCGGACTCCACCAGGGCCCACTCCTCGCCCTCCCAACCGACGATGTCCTCGCCTGCCCAGGACAACGCGGCAGCCAGGTTCCGCGTGTGCCATCCGCCGTCGTCGGCCAGGCCTGCTGTCGCCAGCAGTTCCCCCACGGCCGTCGCGGTCATGTCCAGCCGCTGGTCGCGCGGCGGGGGCGGAGCCTCACCCCGTGCGGCCGAGAAGACCGGGAACGCTCCACTGTCGTCGCGAGACACCGTCCAGACCGGCGTGCCGTCCGCGGCGGTGAACTCCCAGCCCGAGGTCCTGGGACCGCCCGGCCCACTCCTCGCGGCCAGACTGAATCTGTCGCGCCACTCGGCAGACATGCGTGAATCCCCTCCTGCCTCGACCTCCCGCCGGCGACCCACGCGGAGCCCGAGGTGCAACTCCCTGACGCGCGCGGTCCGAACATCGAGGACGAGAACATCGTAGCGCGAAGGTTCGGCGCATCCTGTCTCGTTGGGCTGCACGCCGCGCCGACCGGGTCGCAGCCGCGACCTCACTACGACCGTGACGGACGAATTCCGGCGGATCCAACACCTGGCCTGCTGCTATCTTCATGGCAGCGTCGCGTGTCGGTGGCAGGCTGTGCCAGGCATGGAGGCGCCGGACCCAGGAGGACGACCATGCCGTCGTCGCACCCTTCTCCCACCCGTGACTGAGCGCGAGACCAGCAGGCTGATCGCCTGGAGCAACGAGTTGCGTGGAGTGCACGCCCGCCTTCGCGAAGCCCTGCGCCTCACCCGGAATTCGCTGGCCGAGGGTGAGCGTGCCGAGCCCGCGGCCCGCGAGTTGTTGCTGTTCTGCCACGGCTTCTGCGTCGCGCTGGACGGCCACCACCGGGGTGAGGACCACACGTTGTTTCCCGCCATCGGCGCCGCGCACCCGGAGCTCCGCCCGGTGCTGCGTGCCCTGGAACAGGATCACGCGATGATGGCCCACCTGCTCGACGAGCTCCGCAGCTGCGTCGACAGCGCTGCGTCACCAGACGAACTCGACCGACACCTCGACGGCATCGCGGCGATCATGGAAAGCCACTTCCGTTACGAGGAGCGAGCGCTGCTCACCGTCCTGGACACCCTCGAGCTGACCGTCGCACCCTCGCAGGCGCTCGGCCCGCTCTGATCGTGGCAGCCGGACCCGGGCCGCGTTCGGGTTCAACTGGCCAGCGCGACGCAGAGGGCGGCGAGGGCGATGCCCTGGAGGAGCGCTCGGTAGCCGATCACGCGATCCCAGGTGTCCTGCAGGTGGCGGGCTCCGGGTGCCGTGTGGTGGTGGGTGGCTGCGGTCGTCAGCAGCGTGTTCACGGGGGCGCTCACCTTGCGGTACACGGCGAGCCAGACGAGCAAGGCGGCCGTGGCCGTGGCGGTCAGCGCTGCCGTCAGGAGGCGCGCGGTGACGGCGGCAAGGACCGCGGTGGCCATTGCCGCGGCCACGCCGGTGACGCCGGGGATGGGTAGGCGCCGATCGCCGTAGCGGTGCACCCGGCCCATGACGGCGGTCAGGGTGGCTTCGTCGACGTCGGCCAGGGCCGGGCGCTGGACGACGGCGCAGAAGACGTCCGTGCCGTAGACGACGGCGGTGCCCATGATCGCCAGCACGGTCAGTGCTCGGATGACCGAATCCATGATGATCCCTTCGGGACGGGACGGGTTGCGATGTCAGAGGAGGAGTCGGTGTGGGTCGGCCGTTCCAGGGGCGCTGTGGCCGGGCGCACAAGTCAGGGGTCGTGATTCCCTGTCGACCAGCATCGGACCCGAGATCACGGCAGGCATCCGTCAACTGGCCGATATGCAAGCGGGATCGGTCGGCGGGCAGCCATGGTTCGACGGGCCGGCAGGTCGTCTCGGCGGTAATCTGTGGGAATGCCGACTGGGGGCCAGGCCCTCCCGCTCCGCGGTCGCGACTCCGACGTCGTCGACCTCGTCCGAGTGCTCGAACGGGCAGCCTCCGGACATCTGAGCCTTGCCGTCATCGAGGGAGAGCCGGGGATCGGAAAGTCCCGGCTGCTGGCCGAGGTCCTGCAGGCCGGGCGGATTCGGTCCATGGAGGTCCGGACGGCCCGGGCCTTGGAACTGGAGCAGACCCGTCCGTTCGGCGTGCTGGTCGAGGCACTGGGCTGCGCGCCCGATGCCAACGATCCTCGGCGCCGAGCGATTGCCGAGCTGTTGGCGACCCGAACCGGCGAGGCGGGACCGATCACCATCAGCAGCGACGCGAGCCTGCGATTTCAGGCCGTCGACGCGTTCGTGGACCTGGTGGAGTCCTCGGCACTGCAGCGGCCGATGCTGCTGGGCCTGGACGACCTCCACTGGGCCGACGCTTCGAGCCTGCTGACCTTGGACGCCTTGGCGCGCGAGCTTCCCGACCTCCCGATGGCGATCATCTGCTGCCGTCGGCCGGCGCCACGCGGAGCCGAGGCGTCAACGATGACGGCTGGGTTCTCAGTCGCCGGTGCGAGCGTCCTGGAGCTGCAGGGCGTCGACCGTGACGCGTTGAGGGCGCTCGTGCGCGACTGCCTCGCGGCCGAGCCCGGCGAGCGCCTGATGGCGGAGCTGGCCGTGGCCAACGGAAACCCACTGTTCGTCACGGAGCTGTTGGCGGCCCTGGACCACGAAAACGCGATCACGGTCGTGGACGGATCGGCCGAGCTGGATCCCACAGGCCGACCACCCACCCTCCGGCTGACCGTCTTGCGGCGACTGAGCAGCTTGTCCGACGACGCCCTGGACGTCCTGCGCGCGGCGTCGATTCTCGGCACGAGGTTCTCCGTCAGCGATCTCGCAGCGACCACCCACCGGTCGGTCCTCGCGCTCTCCCCGGCCCTCCGCGAGGCCGTGGCCGGCAACGTGCTGGAGGAGGACGGGACTCGCCTCCGTTTCCGGCACGACCTGATCCGGGAGGCGGTCTACACCGACCTGCCCGAGAGCGTGCGGCTCGCGATGCACCGCGAGGCCGGGCAACGCCTCGCCGAGGCAGGCGCTCCGGCGCTACAGGTCGCCGAACACCTGACCCGGTCAGCCTCACCGGGCGATGCCCAGACGATTCACTGGCTGACCCGGGCGGCTCGCGAGGTTGCTGCCTCCTCGCCACTGGTGGCAGGCGGGTTGATTCAGCACGCGGCCGAGCTCTGTGTGCCCACCGATCCCGAACGCGACGGCCTGCTCGCCGAGGGGGCGATCAGCCTGTGGTGGGGCGGCCGGTTCGTCGAGGCCGAGGAGATCTGCCGCACCATGTTGGACCGGGACCATGACCCGGCAGTTGACGGCCAGATCCGGACGTGCCTGGTCAACCTGTTGCTCGCACGAGACGCGACCGACGAGGCGTTGCACCACCTCGGGGAGATGTCGACAGCCCCGGGAGCGTCCGACGCCGAGCGAGCCGCGACCTGGGCACTGATCGCCTACGCCGAGGCGACGTGCGGCGAGTTGCGCCGAGCCGACGCTGCCGCACAGCAGGCTCGAGCTCTGTCGGACGCGGTGGACGACCCCGCCGTCCAGGCCTTCGTGCTGTGGCGGTTGTCGATGGTGTCCGAGCGGCGGGCTGACCTCGGCCAGGCGCTGCTCCTGGCGGGGGAGGCGGTGCGCAGTGCCGACCACAGCCCCGACCGCGTGGCCCACCACTGGCCGGTGCACCTGAACCGGGCACGGATCCTGTTGGCACTCGACCGGTTCGCCGAGGCTCGCGCCGCGTTGCAGGCGGGTCGCGAAGTCAGCGAGCAGGTCGGAACGTCGTGGCTGGGCCCCACCCTGGGCACCACGCTCGCGCTGGAACGGTTCTTCGTCGGCGAGTGGGACGACGCCCTGGCCGAGGCGGAGACCGCGGAACGGCTGGCGCGGGGTGTCGACGAAGGCTACAACGTCGCGGTGCGAGCAGGTGTGGTCGCGGCGATGGCGCTGCATCGAGGCGACCTGCCCGGCTCCCAGCGGGCCATCGACCTCGTCGACAGGACTGCCAGGCAACGCTTTCCCCGATATGGCTTGTCGTGGCTCGCCCTGGCCCGGTCGTTGCTGCTGGAGGCCGAGGGCGCGGCCCAGGACGGGCTCACCGTCCTGGCCGACCACTGGGACGCGTGCCTCGACGAGGCTCTCACCGTGACGCACCCGGTCGTGGGGCCGGACCTGGTGCGTCTGGCGCTGCTCGCCGGGCAGCAGTCCCGCGCCGCGCAGGTGTGCGCCGCGCTCGTCGACCTGACGGCGACCCCGGACGACGCGTGGTTCTGCGGTGCCGCGATGCGCTGCCGCGGTCTCCTCGAGCACCAGCCGGAGTTGTCCATGGCCGCCGCCGACGCCTACACCCGGGCGGGACGACCGCTCGAAACCGCGCTGAGTCGCGAAGACGCAGCCGCGATGCTCACCGGAGACGCCGCGATCTCGCAGTTGACGCGGGCGCGTGCCGGCTTCGAGCACTTGGGCGCTGCCCGTGACGTCGCCAGAGTGGACGCCCGGCTGCGTGCGCTCGGCGTGCGCAGAGGACAACGAGGCACGCGCGGGCGGCCCACGTCGGGCTGGGCCAGCCTGACCCCGACCGAGCGCACCGTCGTCGATCTGGTGGCCCAGGGCTTGTCCAATCCGCAAATCGGAGAACGGCTGTTCGTGTCGCGTCGCACCGTCCAGACGCACGTGGCCCACGTGTTCACCAAACTGGACATCTCGTCCCGCGCCCAACTCGCCGCGGAAGCGGCTCGACAGGCATAGCGATCACTCCACCACCCGGCCAGCCGTGGAGATGGGAAGCCCGCCAGCTGGCGGATGTCTGCGACCCGCCCCGCCGGGACGCTGGAGTGGCCGCCCACCGACAGACCTCATCGCCCGCTCCGGGCCCCCTCGAAAGGCACCACCATGCGCGTGAGCTTCACCTCGGAGACGATCTCGGAGGACGTCGTCGACCGCAGCTTCACCCTCGGGGACGTCCCCGGCGTCCTCTGGTCCCCGGCCTCCCCCGCCCCCGGCGCCCCCCTGGTGCTGATGGGGCACTCAGGCGGCCTGCACAAGCGCACACCCGGCCTGGTGGCGCGGGCCCGAAAGGCCGTGAGGGGCGAAGGTTTTCACGTGGCGGCGATCGACTCGCCCGGACACGGTGACCGGCCGCGATCTCGTGAGGACCAGCGGTGGGTGGACGCCCTGTTGCGCGCCCGGGATCAGGGCGAATCCTTGGCGCCGGTCATCGGCCCCTACAACGCGTCGCTCGCCGAGCGTGCCGTGCCGGAGTGGCAGCAGACCATCGACGCCCTCCAGGCACTCCCCGAGATCGGCGCGGATGTCGCAATCGGCTATTCGGGGATGACCCTCGCCAGCGCGATCGGCATCCCCCTTGCCGCGGCTGAATCCCGGATCAGCGCAGCGATCTTCGGAGGTGTGTTCGTGTATGACGCGTTGCTGGCGGCCGCACGAGAAGTCACCGTCCCGGTCGAGTTCCTGCTGCCCTGGGACGACCCGGAGATCGCGCGCGAGCCGGGGCTTGAGCTGTTCGACGCCTTCGCATCAGAGGACAAGACCCTCCACGCGTTCCCCGGCTCCCACTTCCACGTGCCGACCGACCGGACCGATACGCGGTTCTTCCAGCGCCATCTCGGCCGACGCCACCACGTGTGAGAAGCCAGCCACCGGGTCTGGTTTCCCGGGTCGCGCCCGTTGGTGACAGTCCCGTCGACGGCCGTAACCGCTCGTGCGCCCCCACATAT
>CAYRLV010000042.1:8477-16677 GCA_964425155.1 uncultured Ornithinicoccus sp.
GCCCGTTGGTGACAGTCCCGTCGACGGCCGTAACCGCTCGTGCGCCCCCACATATCCCGCTAACCTAGGAGCGGTTGCGTTTGCGCCCCCGTCCATGACGGACGCGACCCCCCGGTACGAGCGCGTGTTGAAGGGACACCCGCTCGTGGTCACCATCTTCGCTGTCACCGCCGCCGGTTGGGCCGTACTCATGGCCATGGCCCCGTTGCTGCAGGTTCGCCGCATGCTGCAACGCCGCTCCTCCAAGGACGTCTCGATCGGGTACCTGCTGGTGCTGCTGCCCGGCTTCACCCTGTGGATCCTGTACGGGATCGCGTCCTCCGACCTGGCCCTCGTGATTCCCAACGCCCTCGCCCTGGTCGTGGCGGCCGGCACGACTGGCTGTGCCATCCTCCTGCGTCACGACACCCGGATCACCGAGTCAAGCGACGACGACTGCTGACGCCGGGCGTCAGGAGGCCGAGCGCGACCGGTCGTCCGGGCGCAAGGTGGTCAGCACGCCATACGGGCTGGGGACGCTGGACACCTGCCGCAGGGCGACGGGCTCGGCGAACAGGCGCTGCCCGTCGCCGACGGCGTCGGGGAAGGTGAACAGCCGGTACTCGTCGACCAGTCCCGCGCGGATCAGGGACCGGACCACCGAGACGCTGCCGATGACGATGACGTCGGTGCCCGGCAGCGTCTGCCGAACCCAGTCCTCGACCGGGCCATCGATCACCCGGGAGTTGCTCCACGCTGACGTGTCCAGCGGTCGACTGGTGGCCACGGCCTTGCGTGCTTGGTTCATCTGGGTGGAGAACGGGTCGTCGCGGGCCGGCCACAGCGTGCTGAAGTGCTCCCAGGTGCGCCGACCGAACAACAAGGTCGCCGTGTCGAGCAGCGGCCCGAGCCGGAACTTGTCGCCGGCGATCGCGGCGCGACCCTGACGCAGCGCCCAGCCGCCGAACGCGGTGCCACTGCTGGCGTCGGGATCCTCGACGACGCCGTCGAGGGTGATGAACGAGAGGACGGTGAGCTGCCCCATGGCGGTCTCCCAGGTGTCGGTGGTGTGGACACCCGTCTCTACGAACCAGGCACCTCGAACTCATCGCGACGAGCGGTCGCCGTCGCGAACAACCGGAAGAGCGAAGGATCCTGGTAGACGAGGACGTGCCGGATCCGGCCGCTCACGTCGGTGTCGAGGAGCTGGAGGGTATGCGGGGTGGGGCCTTGGTCGGTAACCAGCGACACCAGCAGCGCCGGCTGGTGGTTCGCCGACGTGAGTCGAGTGCTCCACCGGGTCCCGCGCCACGCGAACAGGTGGTCCATGAAGGCTCGATAGGCCGTGGCTCCTCGCGACCAGGCCGGGACCGGCGGCATCTCGAAGAGCAGGTCCTCGGTGACCAAGCGCTCGAGCTCCTTGGCATCGGCCGCTTCGAGGGCCCGCGCGAACTGCTCGACCCTGTCCTGCTCCAGCCGCCTGCTGCTTGGCGTGCGCTCCTCCACCACCCCTCGGCCCTTCAGCGCCGCCCGACCCCGCTGGAGGGACGAGTTGACGGCGGCGGTGGACAGCTCGAGCACCTCGCCGGTCTCGGCGGCGGAGTAGCCGAGCACCTCGCGCAGGACGAACACTGCGCGCTGGGTCGCTGGCAGCGACTGCAGCAGTGCCGTGACCGCCAGCCTGAGATCCATGGCGCGGGAAGCGGACTCGGCAGTCTCGTCACCGCCGCACCAACCGCTCGGCGCCGGTTGCAGCCAGGGCACGTCCAGTCGGGGCACCAGGGGTGCACCGATCTCGAGACCCGGATCCTGAAGATCCCGTGGGAGGGTGCGCCGTGCGGCGCTGCGGAGTCGGTCGAGGCACACGTTGCGCGCGATCCGAAAGATCCAGGCGGCGTAGTTGCCGCGGGCGGGATCGAACCTGTCCCGCGAGCGCCACGCCCGCTCGTAGGTGTCCTGGGCCGCGTCGTCGGCGTCGAACGGTGATCCCAGCATCTGGTAGCAGAACGCCCAGATCTCGCGACGGCCGCGGGCGTCGAGAGCCCGCGTCGTCACTGCTGCGCCTTCGGCCACCCGCCCAGTATCCACGCCTGCCACGCGTCGGGCCGCCCGAGAGCTCGACGCGCAGGTGCCACGTCGATGGGACGTCAGCCGGTTCAGTGACTCGTCGCGCCGCAGGCCACCGGCCGGCACGAGTTCTCCACGCCGCGCGAGCCCGCATCTGCGAGAGCCCGCGCCGCAGCCGCGCGCCGGAGCCGCAGGCCGAGCGCCGCGCCCGTCAGACAGATCACGGCGACGAGGGCCGCGAACACCGAGTAGACGCCATCGAGGTCCCACCGACTGGCCGCCCAGCCGGCCGCAACGGCGGGAAGCGCCATCGCGGAGTAGCAGCAGATGTAGAACGCCGACATGACACCGCCGCGGAGGTCCCCGGGAAGGACCGAGCCGAGGTGCCGCAGCGCCCCGCTGAACGCGAGGCCGAACCCGACGCCGAGCACGGCGGCGCTGCCCAGGATGAGCCCGGCGTGCCCGCTTCGCACCGCCGGAACGCTGAGCAGGACACCGACCGCCATGAACAGGTCACCAGCGATCCCGAGACTCCGGGGCGCACGGCGGCCCAGCGCCGCCTGCGCGGTGGCGGCCGGAAGCATCATCGCGGCGACCGCGACCGCCCCGAACGTGTGCCCGGCCACGTGTGCCTGGCGTGCCGCGAGACCCGGGTACAGCGAGAGGTACATACCGACGAGCACCCACGACGTCCCCGCCGACAGCACCGCGAAACGGAAGTCGTCGCCGATCAAGGCCGGGACGTGCGGTCGCACCACCCGGAAGCGCATCCCGCGGACCGGGTGCGTCTCGGGGACCGTGGTGAGCGCCAGGGTCATGCCGACGATGAGTACACCGACGACCGCGTAGGGCGTGACGAGGGCGTCCGGTGCGTGGTCGGCGAGAAGCGCCGACATCAGGACCCCGAGGCCCATGCCCGAGGCGAACAGGATGCCGGTGAGTCGCCCGGTCCGGTCCCCCTCGGCCGGGCGGAGGTCGAGCATCGCGGCAGCGCCGGCGACGACGGCGGTGCCGATGGACGCACCGTGGATCGCACGCGCCACGAACAGTTCCCACGCGTCGTCGGCCACGATGAACAGCGCCAAGCCGACGAGCATGCCGACCCCCGAACCCACCAGGGCTCGCTTGCGGCCGAGCGCGTCGGTGAGCGGGCCGGCGACGAGGATCGCGGAGAGAGCGGCCACGGCATACGTCGCGAACAGGGCGGTGATGACGAGCGGGCTGAGGTGCCAAGCTTTCTCATAGGTCGAGTAGAGCGGCGTGGGCGCGCCCGAGACGGCCAGGGCCACACCCATCAGGGCAAGCAGCAGTCGGTAGGCCGTGTCGCGGCGCAACGTCGTCGCTGCCTCCAGTGTTGTGGTCACGGGCCCTCTCCTAGTGTTCGATGTTCATCAAACCTGACAGCGATGACGGTAGAAGGGTGGTTCGAACTTCGTCAAACTTGTTTTATGCTGACCTCATGCCTGCAACGGAGACGCTCACCGACCCGGACGTCTATGACGTGGGGTCGATCCAGTCGGTCCTCACCGCCCTCAGCGACCCGGTCCGGCTGGAGATGGTGCACCGGCTCGACACCGCCGGCACGGCACTGCCCTGCGCGGTGCTCTACGAGGAGGTGTCGAAGTCCACCGCCAGCCACCACTTCAAGATCCTGCGCGAAGCAGGAGTCATCGAGCGCTCGCGGATCGGCGGCCAGATGCATCAACGCCTGCGCCGCGATGAGGTGGAGGCGACCTATCCCGGGCTACTGGCCTCGGTGACGGCCGCCCTCAGCTCGGAACGCAGCGGGGCGGCGCGCTGAACGACGCGGGCCCGGTCTCGCACACTGCAGCGAGCGGAGAGCTTCCGGTGTACCGCTATGCTTCCGGTTCCTGTTCGGTCTCACGTGGGGAGAGATGACGTGCGCGCAAGCTGTCAGAAGTCCGTGGCCGTTTCGGTTTCGGCCGACGAGGCGTTCCACACAGCACTCGGTGTCGTCCAGAACACCAAGAACCTCGACATTCTGGCCGTCCACAACGAGGCTCGGAAGCTCGTCGCCTTCGAGAAGTCGAAGATGTCGAACCCGAAGATCTATGTCCTGGCCGTGGAAGAGGGTGCACAGCCGACGCTGCACCTCGCTGTGGGTACCGACCCGCGGGTCCGCAAGGCGCTGCTGGACGGCAAGTTCAACGAGAAGTCGGCGGGGCGGTTCGTCGAGGGGTTCCAGGGTGCCCTCGACGGGTCGGCACCGGCGCCCGCCACCCCGGTGCCGAACCACTACGTGCAGAAGAAGACGCAGGTCCCGTGGACCGACCCGAACGAGGAGCCGGACATCGACCTCGGGTTCTCCTGGCTCGGCCTGGCCGGCCACATGCACTGACCCACACCTCTCGGCGGCGGGAACGGCTGGCACAGCCGACCCGTCTCGCGCCGCTCAGAGGTCGATGGTCGAGTCACAGGTCCGCGAACATCTTGCCGGGGTTGAGGATGCCCTGCGGGTCCAGTGCGCGCTTGACCTCGCGGTGCAGGCGGCGGCTGCCCTCGTCGAGCTCCCGCGGCAGCCACCGCCGCTTGAGGTAGCCGACCCCGTGCTCGCCGGTGATGGTGCCGCCCAGGTCGAGGCCGAGCCGCATGATCTCGTCGAACGTCGCCTCGGCCCGTGCCACGTCGGCGGGATCGTGGGCGTCGAAGAAAACCGACGGGTGGATGTTGCCGTCACCTGCGTGTGCCACCACCGCGACGATCAGCCCGGACTTGGCACGGATCTGCTCCAGCCGGTCGTAGAACTCGGGCATCCGCCCGCGCGGGAGGCAGATGTCGTCGAGCAGCTGCCCGCCGCCGTGAGCCTGCGCGTAGCGTTCGTAGGCGGGTTGCACCTGCCTGCGCGCCGCGACCAGAGCATCGTTGTCGGCGACATCGTCGCTGTATGCCGTGTCGAGCGCACCCTGCGCCGTGGCCATCTCCAGGAAGGACTCCACTTCGCCCAGCGCTGGGCTCGTCTTGCCAGCGTTGCCAACGCTGCCGCCGCTGTCGGACTGCATGAGCAGCATCGCGCCGGCCCGGTCGTCCAGCCCGAAGTCCCCGAACTCGTTGAGCAGCCTCAGGCTGGTGCGATCCAGCGACTCGAGCATGGCGGGCTGGGCGCCGGAGGCCATGAATGCCGCCACCGTCGCGGCCGCCGCGCGCTCGTCCGGGAAGGTTGCCACCGCGGTCAGCGGCGTCGGTAGCAGCGGGACCAGACGCACGGTGATCTCGACGATGACACCGAGGGTGCCTTCGGAACCGATGAACAACCCCCGCAGGTCCAGGCCGGCCACCCCCTTGGCGGTCGCCGGGCCGAGCTGCGCCAGCGTGCCGTCGGCGAGGACCACGGTGAGCCGGCGCACGTAGTCGCGGGTCACCCCATACTTGACGCAGCACAGCCCACCGGCGTTCGTGGCGACGTTGCCCCCGATCGACGAGATGGCCACGGACCCGGGGTCGGGCGGATAGGACAGCCCGTGCTCCGCCACCGCGTCCTTGAGGTCCTGGTTGATCACCCCGGGCTCGACGGTGGCCGTGCGCTCGCCCGCGTCGATGTGCAGGATTCGCGTCATCCGCCCCACCGAGAGCAGGAGGGCACCCGGCACCGCGTTGGCCCCTCCGGAGATGCCCGAGCGAGCGCCCTGCGGGACGACCGGGACCCGGTGGGTCGAGGCGAACCGCAGCGTCGCCTGCACGTCCGTCACGCAGGTCGCGCGGACCAGGGCGACCGCGCCGTCGGCCGGGCAGAAGAGCGCCTCGTCGCGGGAGTGGGAGGCGACGACATCGGGGTCGGTCGTCAGCGCGCCCTCGCTCAGCGTGGGGGCGAGCTCGGTCCGCACCAGGTCCAGCAAGTCGCGCCCACCGGACCGCTCCTCGGGGAAGGACGTCATGGAACCATCATGGTGGCCTGCCGCCCCTGGCAGTGCGTAACCTCCTGAGGTGGGGTGGCGGACGGCCTCCTGCGCGACGGTGTCGTATCGGGGGGTCGCCGTTCGTTGCCTGGGTGAGCGGCCGTATCCCGGCCGCCGGAAGCCCGGGTGGCGGCCGTGCCGCCCGACCTGAGAGGAGACGACCGTGCCGCAGTATCTGATCGCGTTCAACGACGAGTGGGTGCCTGACCAGACGGTCGAGGAGCTCCGGGCCAAGAGCGCGGGCTCACAGGCCATCCTGGAGGAGATGAAGACCGCCGGCGTCTTCGTGTTCGCGGACGGCGGCATCGACGCCTCGACCGCGATCTGCAGCGTCGAGTGCCAGGACGGTCAGCCCGTCTTCAGCGACGGGCCCTATGTCGAGACCAAGGAACACCTGGGCGGATTCACCGTCGTGGACGTGCCCGACGACGAGGCCGCCCGCTACTGGGCAGGCAGGATCGCGGTCTCGCTCGACTGGCCGCAGGAGGTGCACCGGTTCCCCGCCGGCGTGACCGAGATCATCGACCGCCAGACGGGGGGCGAGTCCGCCTCATCCGGCTGACCGACTCGGACGCGGCGGCCTACACTCGAAGGAGCGGGGCCGGTTGACGCCGGCGGATTCGGCGCGCGGCCCGCGTCGTCGTGGAGGTGGTCGTGTCCCTGGCTGCGGGCCCCGCAAGGCCGGTCGAGCCCTACACGCCCGCCCTGCCCGCCCAGGAGCTCGAGGAGCGCCGCGCCGCGGTCCGGGAACGCATGCGGGACCGGGGACTCGACGTGCTGCTGGTCGTCGGACCGGAGAACATCTACTACCTGTCCGGGCTGAACTTCCAGGGGTACTTCAGCCTGACCGCATTGATCTTGACGCTGCAGGGCGAGCCGTGGCTGGTGGCGCGCGAGATGGAGCGCGCCACGATTGCGGTCCAGGCGCCGAGCTGCCGACACGTGGGGTTCGCCGACGACGACGAGCCCGCGACGGTGCTGACCCGTGCGGTGGCGGACGCCTCCAGCGCAGGGGCGACTATCGGGGTGGAGCTGGCGGCCATGTTCTTCCCGCCCGGCGTCTGGGACCGGCTGCGCACCGGTCTTCCCGACCGGGCCTGGATCGACGCGTCCGGTCTGGTCGTCGACGTCCGCGCGGTCAAGTCGCCGACCGAGCTCGACTTCGTCCGTCGAGCGGCAAGGATCTCCGACCGGGCGGTGCTCGCCGGCATGGCGGCCGCCTCCCCGGACGTCACCGAGCGAGAGGTCGCCGCCAGCGTCTACGCCCAGTTGGTCCGCGGCGGCAGCGAGCACCCCGGCTTCGCGCCCCTGATCCGGGGCACCGACATCCTCACCCACGAGCACGTCACCTGGCGCGACCGGTCCCTGACGGCGGACAGCGGGGTCCTGATGGAACTGTCCGCGTCGGTCTACCGCTACCACGCCCCGCTCACCCGAATGGTATTCATCGACGAGCCCGACGGCGCGACGATACGGGCCGCCGAGATCGCCCTGAGCGGTTTGGAAGCCGTCCGCGCGGCCCTCGTGCCAGGGAGACTGACCGGTGAGGTCTACGACACCTGGCAGCGGGTCGTCGACGCGGGCCTGGGACACCACCGATACCGGCGACACCACTGCGGCTACATGGTCGGCATCGGCTTTCCGCCGAGCTGGGTCGGTGGCGGCGCGGTGCAGGGGATCCGGCGGGACGGCACCCTCAAGCTGCGCGAGGGCATGGTTTTCCATGTGCTGTCCTGGCTGCTCGGCCAAGAGCCCGCCGACTACTGCGTCTCCGACACGGTGCTCGTCACCGCGGGCGGTGGGCAGTTCCTCACCCGAGCGCCGCGGGAGCCCACCACCGGGTAGCGCGGGGAGTCATCCCATACCGGCACCACCACGAGCGCAGGAGGAGAGGGAGGATGCGCATCACCGACATCCGCGCCACCCCGGTCGCCGTCCCCTACGTCCGCGAAGAGCGCTGGGCGTTCGGCACTCGCACGGGCCTGGTGAGCGTGCTCATCGAGTTGCACACCGACGAGGGCGTGACCGGCATCGGTGAGGCGCCGGCGTATCCCTCGGTGGGGATCGTGCGGGCCGTCCTCGACAGTGTGCGCCCCCTCGTCGTCGGTGAGGACCCGACGCGAATCGAACGGCTGGTCAACCGGATCGACATCGTCGGGACCTGGCACCACGTCAGGGCGACCAACCCCGCCATCGCCGCGGTCGAGATGGCGTGCTGGGACGTGCTCGGCAAGGTGTGC
>CAYRLV010000043.1:0-16420 GCA_964425155.1 uncultured Ornithinicoccus sp.
GGGCGACGACCGCGCCAATGGGGAGCACTCCCCATACGAGGTCCCGTCAGGCGTGCGACGCACGATCTCGCACCCAGGGTCCCCAGACGGTGCCGATCCGGCGCGAATCGGCACCAGCTCGCACCCAAGGTCCCCAAACGGTGCGGGCACCGGACCGATCAGTCGCTGCCGGTGCCCGACGGCACCACCTCGCAGTCGGGCCCGGGGAAGACCAGCCCCTCGTGACCGTCGTCGAACCGCACCAGGTAAGGCGGTCCGCCGCCTTCGCCACGGACCTCGATGACCTCGGCCTCGCGTGTCGGGTCGCCGACCTGCCTGCCGTGGATGCGCAGGCGCTCGCCGATCTGTGCGTGCATGTGTCTCACCTCCGCGTTCCCAGCGTAGGCGGCGGCACGCCCCGCGTCAGCCCTGCGGAGGCGGCACACCTGGGCCCGCCAGCTTCAGGCGGGCGGGCCACCTGTCGGGCCTGGCGTGCTCTCCTGCTAGTCCTCGTAGGAGCCGATGGCGTCCACCTTCTCGGCGGAGCGCGAGGTCGGGTCGAACGTGTAGCCGAGCCACTCCTTGGCCAGCCGACGGGCGAGCTCGAGCCCGACGACGCGTTCGCCCATGCACAGGACCTGCGCGTTGTTGCTCAGCACCGAGCGCTCCACCGAGTAGCTGTCGTGGGCGGTCACGGCCCGCACGCCCTTGACCTTGTTGGCGCTGATCGCGACGCCGAGCCCGGTGCCGCACACCAGCAGCGCGCGGTCCACCGAACCGTCGGCGACCAGCTTGGCGGCGCTGACCGCAAGGTGCGGGTAGGCGGTCTCGTCGTCGGGGCCGACGCCGACGTCGACGACCTCGGCCACCCGGTCGTCCTGCTCCAGGTCCGCCTTGATGGCTTCCTTGTAGTTCAGGCCCGCGTCGTCGGAGCCGACGGCGATGCGCAGTTTGTCAGCCATGGTCACTCCCCTGATCGGTTGCTGAGTAGTTCTCCGGTCACCCGCGCGCAGAGCGCGAGCGACACCGCTCCCGGGTCGGGCGTCCCGACGCTCTTGTCGGCGAGCGGGCGGGCGCGGCCGAGTTTCGGTCGCAATGAAGCGGTTTCGTTCGCAGCCTTGGTGGCGGCGGCCGCGGCCTCGGACCAGGCCGTGGCCAACGGTTCGCCCGCCGCGACCTTCTCATCGAGGGCGTCGACGAAGGGCACCATCGCGTCGAGCATCGTCTTGTCGCCGAGCTCCGCCTTGCCGAGCGATTGCACCCGCTCGACCGCCGCCCGTAGCGCCGAGACCACCGCCGCGTGGGACACCTCGTCGCAGTCGTCGCCGATCTGCTCGCCGATGGTCCGCACGAACGCACCCCACAGCACGCCGGACGTGCCACCCGCCTTGTTGCCCCACGCGTCGCCCGCCGCGGCGAGGACGGTCGCGACGCCGGAGGCCCCCTGCTGCGCCTCCTCACCCGCGGCCAGCGCGTGGGTCACCCCCTTGACCATCCCCCGGCCGTGGTCGCCGTCCCCGGCCACCGCGTCGATGCGGCCCAGCTCCTGCTCGGCGTCGGCCAACGCGTCCGACATGGCGCGCAGCGCGTCGACCGCGACGCCGGCGGCGCGCTGCGAGGCCTCCGACCCCGCCACGGCCTCCGCCGCCTGCACGCCCACCTGGTCGGTGGACCGGCGCCGGCCCGAGGTCGTCTCGCCCGCCGCACCCTTCTGGTATGCGGGGGTGAGCGCCGGCGCGCGCCACAGCGCCTCGAGCTCGTCGTCCAGGAAGGTGAGCGTCAGCGAGATCCCGGCCATGTCGAGGCTGGTGACCAGCTCCCCGACCTCCGGCTCCACGAGGGTGAGTCCCTCGCGACGGAGCCGCTCCGCCACGGTCTTCCACACGACATACAGCTCCTCGTACTTCGTCGCGCCGAGGCCGTTGAGGATGACGGCGACCCGCTCGGCGCCCTCCGGCGCCTCGGCCAGCACCTTGTCCACGAGGAGGTCACCGAGCTCGGCCGCGCTGGGCAGCGGCTCGTCGGCGATGCCGGGCTCGCCGTGGATGCCGAGGCCGACGCCCATGCGCCCGGGTTCGACGACGAAGAGCGGCTCGTCGGCGCCGGGCATGGTGCAGCCGGCGAGGCCGACGCCCATGGTCCGGGTGCGGTCGTTCGCGTGCCGAGCGAGCCGCTCCACCTGGTCGAGGTCGTCGCCGCGCTCGGCGGCGGCACCCGCGACCTTGAAGACGACGAAGTCGCCTGCGATCCCGCGCCGCTTGGCGGCGTCCTCCGGCGGCGCGCTCGCCACGTCGTCGGTGACGTAGAGGTTGCGCGTCTCGACGCCTTCGGACTGCAGGCGCTCCTGCGCGAGGTCGAAGTTCATCACGTCGCCGGCGTAGTTGCCGGTGATGAACAGCACTCCTCCGCCGTTCTGCGCGGCCGCTCCGACGCTGTGCGCGTCCTCGGTGGACGGTGAGGTGAAGATGTTGCCCACGACCGCGCCGTCGGCGAACCCGCGACCGACCACGCCGCAGAACGCCGGGTAGTGGCCCGAGCCACCGCCGACGACGACGGCCACCTTGCCCTGCGGGGTCTCGGTCGCGCGCACGACGCCCCCGGGCACGCCGACGACGAGTTCGCTGTGGGCGTCGAGGAACCCGGCCAGGGCGTCCTCCATGAACGTCTTCGGGTCGTTGAACAGGTGGGTCATCGGATCCGCGCTCCGGTCTCGGGGTGGAACAGGTACACGCGCTCGGGCGGCGCGGTGAAGGTGATCGCGTCGTGCCGGGACCAACGCTCCTCCACCGGGGTCTGCACCACGACGTGGTCCTCGATCTCGGGGAGCTGGACCGTCGCGATGCCGTGCTCGAGCAGGTCCTCGAAGACGACCACGTCGCCCTGCAGCCCGGTGTCGCCTCCGGTGAGGCAGTCCTGCGGCCGAATACCGACGACGACCTGGTCGCCGTCGCCGGCCTCGGTCACCGCGGTCGGGATCGTGCCCGTGCCCACCCGGACGTGCACGTCGCCGGACTGCTTGACGACGGTCCCGGGCAGCAGGTTGATGCTCGGCTCGCCGACGAAGTCCGCGACGAACCTGTTGGCCGGATCGTCGAAGATCTCGTCGGGTGTGCCGAACTGCTGGATGATTCCCTCGTTCATCACGGCCATGCGGTCGGACAGGCTCAGCGCCTCGAGCTGGTCGTGCGTCACGACGACGGTGGTGTAGCCGAACTCCCGCTGCAGCAGCTTGAGCTCGCGCCGGACCCGCTGCCGGGCCCCGGCGTCGAGATGGCCGAGCGGCTCGTCGAGGAGCAACACCGGAGGCTTGCGGATCAGCGCCCGTGCCAGGGCGACCCGCTGCTTCTGGCCCGACGAGAGGCTGGCCGGCCGCAGCTTCAGCAGATCGGTCATCTCGAGGCGCTCAGCGATCGCGTCCACCAGCTCGCCGGCGTTCTTCACCTTGCGGGCCTTCAGCCCGTAGGCGAGGTTCTCCCGCACGTTCAGCGGCGGGTAGAGCGCGTAGCTCTCGAAGCCGACCCCGACGTTGCGCTTGCCCGGCGGCAGGTCGTTGATGCGATCGTCGCCGATGTGGATGTCGCCGGAGGTGATGGTCTCCAGGCCGGCGATCATCCGCAAGGTGGTGGTCTTCCCACAGCCCGAGGGGCCCAGGAGGGAGATCAGCTCGCCGGGTCGGATCTCCATGTCCATGCCCTTGACGGCTTCGAAGCTCTGCCGTCCCCGGCTCTGGTAGGTCTTGCGGACGTTGCTGATGGTGACGCCGAGCGATCCCTCGCGCCGGGCCTCGGTCCGAGTGCTCATCGCTGGGCCTCCTCAACCGGTGCCGCAGCACCGAGTCCGGTCGCCGCACCGAGTCGCCGCGCCTCGCGCCGCTCGTCGCGCGGCTGGAACAGGTGCACGTTGGGCAGGTGGATCTGCAGCTGCACGTTCTCTCCCTCTCTCGGAGCCCGGTCGCTGTCCTCGACGAGGATGAGGCGCTCGTCGCCGACGCCGACCTCGAGCTCGACCTGGCGTCCCAGGCGTTCGGCCAGGACGACCGTGCCGGGGATCCGCAGCCACTCCGAGTCGGCCCGGCGGTCGCGGGGCAGCTGGATCTCGTTGGGCCGCATCCCGACCGTGACGCGCTCTCCCACGGAGAGCCCGAGGTCGGGCGGGGCGGGGAACGACGCGGCTCCACCGAGGAAGCTGACCGAGCCGTCCTGGACCACGCCGTCGACGAGATTCATCTCGGGCTGCCCCAGCGAGCGGGCCACGAACGTGTCCGCCGGCGCACGCCAGACGTCCTCCGGCGAACCGACCTGCACGATCTCGCCGTGCCGCAGCACCGCGACCCGGTCGCCCAGCGCCACGGCCTCCTGGTAGTCGTGGGTGACGTAGACCGTCGTGGTGCTGGACGTCTGCGCGATCGCCTTCAGCTCCGAGCGCATCGACGCGCGGAGCTTCGCGTCCAGGTGGGACAGCGGCTCGTCCAGCAGGTAGACGTCCGCGGGACGCACGAGCACCCGGCCGAGGGCGGTCCGCTGGCGCTGCCCGTTGGACAGCTCCTTGGGCAGCCGGTCCAGCAGGTGGTTGATGCCGAGCATCGTCGTCACGTGGTCGATCCGCTCGCGCTGGTCGGCCTGGCTGTAGCGGCCGGTCCGGCCGGACTTCAGGGGTGACGCGAGGTTCTGCGCCACCGTCTTCTGCGGGTAGAGCGCGTAGCTCTCGAACGCCATCGCGACGTTGCGGTGGTAGGGCTCGACACCCGTCATGTCGACACCGTCGATGTGCACCCGGCCCTCGTCGATGTCGACCAGACCCGCGATGCTCTTCAGCGTCGTGGTCTTGCCGGCGCCGGACGGGCCGAGGATGACGAAGAACTCGCCGTCCGCGATGTCCAGGCTGATGCCGTCGACGGCGACCACGTCACCGAACTGCTTGCGGACGTTCTCCAACTCGAGGGAACCCATCAGCCCTTCACCGCCCCGAACGACAGGCCCTGCACCAGGTAGCGCTGGATGCTCAGGGCGAGGATGAGTGGCGGCAGGGCACCGATGATGGCTGCGGCCGCCGTGAGGTTGTAGAACGCCTGGCCCCCGCCGCCGAGGTACTTGGTGATGGCGACGGTGATGGTCGAGGCGTTGGTGTCGGCGAGGATCAGCGGGAACACGTAGTTGTTCCAGGCGAAGATGAACGCCAGCAACGCGGCCGCCGCGATGCCCGGACGCACGAGCGGCAGGGCGACCATGGCGAACGCCCGTCGCCGGCTGTAGCCGTCGAGCAGGGCGGCCTGCTCGAGCTCCTGCGGCAGGTCCTGGAAGTAGGAGCGCAGGATCCACACCACGAGCGGCATCGTCACCAGCTGCAAGACCCAGATCATGCCCAGCTTGGTGTCGAACAGGCCGACCTGGTTGTAGATGACGAAGAGCGGCACGATCACCATCAGCTCCGGTGCGAACCGGAACGACAGCATCGTGAACATCAGGTCCTCGGAGCCCTTGAACTTCCACTTGCCGGCTGCGTAGGCCGCCGGGATCCCGATCAACAGGGACACGAGGACCGCGCCACCGCAGTTGATGACGCTGGTGAGGATGGCGCTCTTGAAGTCGACGCTGGTCAGGTTCGTCCCCTTCTCGGTGAGCACCGTCCCGAAGTTCTCGAGCGTCGGGCTGAACGAGAAGAAGGTGCTGGTCTGCTGGGCGTTGGTCTTGAGCGACAGCAGCACCATCCAGACGATGGGGAACAGCGCGAAGACGAACCACGCCAGGATGCCGATATCGGCCAGCACCGAACCGGTCGTCAGTCGACGCTGTCCGGGCATCAGCTCTTTGCGTGCCATGTCATTCCTCCGATCCGGCCGCGCGGCGCTGGGCCTTGCCCAGCACGCTGACGAGGTACTTGGCGGTGATGAACACCAGGACCCACAGCAGGAACATGTAGGTGCTGCCGCGCGAGAAGTTCTGGAAGGTGATCGCGTCCTCGAAGGCACCGATCTGGAGCGTGCGGGTGGCGAACCCCGGTCCGCCCGCGGTCAGGACCTGGATCACGTCGAACACCTTGAGGCAGTCCATGAACCGGAAGATGACCGCGACCAGGATGTAGGGCCACATCATCGGCAGCATCAACCGGCGGAACATGTAGAACCACGGGGCCCCATCGACCGAGGACGCCTCGAACGGCTCCCGCGGCAGGGACCGGATGCCGGCGAGGACCAGGATCGCGACGAACGGCGTGTAGGTCCACGCGTCGACGAGGATGCTGGACCAGAGCGCCGCGTCGCGGCTCAGCCAGTCGAACGTCCCCAGGCCGAAGACGTGGTTGAGCACGCCGAACTGGGGGTTGAACATCAGCTTCCAGATCGTCCCGGCGATCACCGGCGCGATCATCAGCGGCAGGATGAGGATCTTCTCGAGCACCCCGCCGATGAGGCTGGACCGGTTGAGCAGCAAGGCGATCCCGACACCGAGCACCGTCTCCAACGTGGTGGCCACCACGGCGAAGATGGCGGTGACCCGGACGCTCGTCCAGAACTGCGGGTCCGACAGGACGCTCGCGAAGTTCGCGAACCAGATCACCTGTGGTTCGGGGTTGGTCGCCGTGTAGTTGAGGATCGAGTAGTAGGCCCCGATCACGAAGGGGTAGAGGATCCCGATGACCACCAGCGTGGCCGGGAGCGCGATCAGGTAGGGGCGCAGCCGGCGCCGGCGTGGCGAGACTCGGGGGCGGGTCGTGGTCGTGGAGCGTGAGGTCGCGGTCGCACTCGTCATGGTGCGGTCCTTTCACCCAGGATGGAGCCCATCACACGTTCACCTTCGCTTCGGCCGACTTGGCGTACTCCTTCAGGCGCGAGTCGGCCTCCACTCCGCCGTAGATGTCCTGGAGGGCCACCGCCCAGTCCTGCGTGGTCTGGAAGAACTGGGTCTGCGGCGTGAACTGGATCGTCGAGTCGTCGATGACGGTCTCGAAGGTCTGCAGGTAGCCCGGGAAGTTGTCGAGGGACTTCTTGAACGCCCCGTCGAACACCGAGCGCCGGACCGGGTCGGCGAACGAGCCGGTGCGGACGCCCTTGGTCATGGCCTCCTTGCCGGTGGCCCACTGGATGAACAGCCAGGCCGCCAGCTTGCGCTTGCTCGCCGCGTTCATCGCGAGCGACCAGGTCCACAGGTTGGTCTTGTAGTTCCCGTCCGGGCCGGCCGGACCCGGGTACCACGCCAGGTTGCCGGCCTCCTTGCTCGCGCCCGGCTTGTTCTTCGGGTAGGTGGCGGAGTCGGCGTCGTAGCACATCATCGCGCTGCCGTTGCCCAGGTCCCGGGTGCAGTCGGGGTACTCGTAGGTGGTCCACGACGCCGGGCCCGCCTTGCGGGCGAGCTCGACCCACTCCCGCTGGAAGGCGATTGCCTCGGGAGTGGCCATGCCCGGCACCAGCTTGCCGTCCTGCATGGTGTAGTCGCGGCAGCCCATCCGGGTGTACTGGGTGATGAAGCCGGGGTGGATCGTCGCCCACGACCGGGAGCCGCGGAAGGTGATCCCGTAGTGCCCTTCCTTGCGGTCGGTGAGGTCGACGGCCAGCTGCTGGAAGTCGCCCCAGGTCTCCGCGGGCTTGATGCCCCTGCGGTCGAAGTAGGCCTTGTTGTAGCAGACGACGTTGTTCTCGAAGCCCCACGGGATCGCCCACTGCCCGCCGGTGCCGATCGGGCTGCCGAACTCGAAGTCCCACTCGGTCGCCTTGCGCAGACCGGCGTAGATGTCCTCGAAGTCGTACTCCTGCGAAGTGGCCGAGTCGTTCTTGATCCAGGGACCGAGGTCCTCCATCCAGCCCGGCGGGCCGTACTGCCAGATGAAGTAGGCGCCGGTCATGAACACGTCGTGCGACCCGGAGCCGCCGGCGAGCTCGGTGTTGAGCTTGGTGAAGTAGGCCGCCTCGGGGACCAGGTCGGTCTCCACGGTGATGCCGGTGAGCTTCTCGAAGTCCTTGAGGAGCGGCTGGAAGCTCTGCTGGTAGGGATGCGGGGTCTGCAGGATCCGGACGGTCTGTCCCTTGGCCATCTTCCAGTCGAAGGACCCGGTGATCTGTCCGGCCCCGTTGGGGTGCCGCTCTCCGCCGCCGACCCCGCACGCACCGAGCGAGCCCGCGCCGGCCAGGGCGAGCGCCCCGAGGCCGGCCGCCTTGAGCACGTCCCGCCGCGACCAGTCGGCGCCGGCGCGAGGTGCCATCAGTGGCCCCCGCCCGGGATCAGGCTGACCTTGATCGACTCCTTGCCGGAGGCCACCAGGTCGAGACCCTGCTGGAAGTCGGCGAGCGGGAGCTGGTGGGTGCAGATGTCGTCCATCGGCAGCCTGCCGGTCTCCAGCATGCGGATCGCCGCGGGCCAGCAGCCCGGGCCGAGGTGCGCACCGAGGACGTCGAGCTCCTTGTCGTCGCTGATGATGCTCCAGTCGACCGAGACGTCCTCCTTGAAGACGCTGTACTCCACGAAGCGGCCCAGCTTGCGCAGCACGTTCAGGCCCTGGAGCACCGCGGACGGGTGACCGGTGCCCTCGAGGTAGACGTCGGCGCCGTAGCCGCCGGTGAGGTCCCGCACCCTCTGCACGACGTCCTCCTCCGCGATGTTCAGCGTGAGGGTGGCGCCGGTCCGTGCGGCGAGGTCGAGCTTGCGCTGGTCCAGGTCGAGGGCGACGATCTGGGCCGGGAACTTCGCGGCCGCACCGGCGATCATGCCGAGCCCGATCGGCCCGCAGCCGGCCACCACGACGACGTCACTGAAGGTGATCTGGGCGCGCTCGACGGCGTGCAGGGCACAGGAGAGCGGCTCGGCGAAGGCGGCGTGCGCGGGCGGCAGGTCCGCGCTGATCTTGTGGACCAGCGAGGCGGTGCTGAGCACCATGTACTCCTCCATGCCGCCGGGGTTGGCGCGCTTGAAGCCGTACATGTTGTGCGGGGCGCACATGTGGTAGTTGCCGGTGTCGCAGTACCGGCAGTCCCAGCAGGGCACGATCTGCTCGACCACGACCCGGTCGTCGACCTCGAGGCCCCAGTGGGCGCGCGCCTCGTCGTCCAGCTGCACCACCCGCCCGGTGATCTCGTGGCCGGGGACCGCCTCGGTCTCCGCCCAGGCCGGGCGGTTCTCGTCCCCCCAGAACTTCGCGGCCCCGGCGTAGCACTTGAGGTCGCTGGCGCAGATCCCGACCGCCTCGACCCGGATCAGCACCTCCCCCGCGGCCGGTCGGGGCACGGGCAGTCTCTCCAGGCGGTAGTCCCGGGGGCCGTGGCAGACGACGGCCTCCATCTCCTCGGGCACGCTCGCTGCGGTCGGCTGCTGCTGCACATCACTCGCTGTCACGGGAAACCTCCGTCGTGGGCGGGGCCGTCGGCCCGGCGCTGTGGCGATGCCCCGGAACGATAGCGACCCCGTGAACACTTGTAAAGAACTTCTGTTCACGCTTTGATATGGAGGGTGGCCGCTACGGTTCTGGTGGCACATCGTGGTGGGCACCACCGAAGGAGGACGCATCGTGGCCAAACGGGCACCGACACGGGGGGCGGCGAGCGCCGGGTCGCCGGAGAGCCGCACCCTGCTCGCGCGCGCCGCCCGGATGTACTACCTGGACCACGCGACCCAGGCCGAGATCGCCACCGCCCTGGGCACCAGCCGCCCCACCGTGAGCCGGCTGCTGGCCGACGCGCGCGCGGCCGGCATCGTCCGGATCGAGATCCACGACGATCCCCCCGACCCGTCCGGCGAGCTCACCGGACGGCTCCAGGAGGCCCTGTCCCTGCGCGGCGTCCACCTCGCTCCCGACGCGCAGAGCCCCTACCTCGGGCAGGCCCTGGCCCCCGGGGTCGCTGCCGCCCTCAAGGAGACTTCGCTGTCCGCCGGGGACGTCCTGCTGGTCTCCTCCGGCGCCACGATCTACGAGGTGGCCCAGCACGAGCTGCCCTCGCTGCCCGGTGTCGTCGTGGCGCCGACCGTGGGCGGCGTGGACGAGCCCGAGGCCTACTACCAAACCAACGAGCTCGCCCGCTCAATCGCCGCGCGGATCAACGGGATTCCGCAGTTCCTCTACGCGCCGGCCATGCCCAGCGCGGCGCTCCACCCGGCCCTGCTCGAGGACCCGTTGATCAGCCGGATCACGTCGCACTGGGCCGAGGCCGAGGCGGCGCTCCTGGGCATCGGGGCACCTCCGGTCACGCGCAGCTCGACGCCCGCCTGGTTCCCCCACGACTCCGCCTTGCTGCACCAGGCCGTCGGCGACATCTGCGAGCGCCCCTACACCGCCGACGGGGAGCCGCTGTCGATCCCGGGGACCGAGCGACTCATCGCCATGGACCTGCACCACCTGCGCGCGGTCCCGCACACGATCGGCGTGGCGGTCGGCGCGGTCAAGATCCCGTCCATCCTGGCCGCCGTGCGCGCCGGCTACGTCAACACGCTGGTCACCGACGTCACGACCGCGCAGCTGCTGTGCGACGCCGCCGGTGCCGCGTCCTCCCCCGACCCGGGGACGCGCTCGTGAGTCGCCCACTGGCCGGTATGACGGCGCTGGTCACCGGAGCGAGCAAGGGCATCGGTGCGGCCGTGTGCGAGGCGCTGGCCGCCGAGGGGTGCGACCTGGTCGTCACCGGCCGGTCGATCGACGAGCTGTCCGCCTTCGCCGCCGATCTGGGCCGCCGGCGCGAGATCCAGGTCCATGCCCTGGCGGCGGACCTGTCCGAGCCGGCCGCACCCCACGACCTCGCCGAGCGCGCCTGGGCGGCCGCTGGACGGATCGACGTGCTGGTCAACAACGCCGGGGTGTCCATCACCGGGCCGGCCCGGGAGATGACCCGCGCGGACTGGGACACCGTGATGACGGTCAACCTGCACGCGCCGGCGATGCTGGCCGCCGACGTCGGCGGCCGGATGGCCGACGCCGGAGGCGGCAGCATCGTCACCATCGCCTCGACCGCCGGCCTGCGCCCGCTCACCGACCACTTCGCCTACTCCAGCAGCAAGGCCGGGTTGGTCATGGCCACCAAGGTCCTGGCCCTCGAGCTCGGGCCCCGTGGCGTCCGGGCCAACAGCATCTGCCCCACCGTCGTGCTCACCGAGATGGGCACCCGGGTCTGGGGCGAGGAGGCCAAGGCCGGGCCGATGCTGGCCCGGATCCCGGCCGGGCGGTTCGTCCAGCCGGAGGAGGTGGCCCGGGTCGCCGTCTTCCTCGCCTCCCCGGGCTCGGAGATGGTCAACGGCACCGACATCGAGGTGGACGGCGGGCTGCTGCTGTCCTGAAACCGTCCCGTCTGACAGGCTCTCCCCGTGGCAGCTTCGACAGTTCTCGGCGTGGACATCGGCACCTCCAGCAGCAAGGGCGTGCTCGTCGACCTGACCGGCAGGGTGCTGCGCTCGACGGTGCGCGAGCACACCGTGTCGCGCCCGCACCCGGGCTGGGTCGAGATGGACGGGCGCACCTGGTGGGACGAGTTCGTCTCCATCGCGCGCGAGCTCGTGGGCGACGGCGGGGGCGGCGGCGACGAGCAGGTCGTCGCCGTCGGCGTCAGCGGCATGGGGCCGTGCGTGCTGCTGGTGGACGAGCAGGACCAGCCGGTGCGGCCGGCCATCCTCTACGGCGTGGACACGCGCGCGAGCGAGCAGATCGCCCGGCTGGAGGGGGAGCTCGGTGCCGACGAGGTGCTGCGCCGGTGCGGCTCGGCCCTCACCTCCCAGGCCGCCGGGGCCAAGATCGCCTGGGTCGCCGACGAGGAGCCGGAGGCGTTCGCCCGGGCGCGACGGTTCTACATGCCCGCCTCCTGGCTCGCCCACCAGCTCACCGGTTCCTACGTGCTCGACCACCACTCGGCCAGCCAGTGCACCCCGATCTACGACGTGGACGCGCTCGACTGGTACGAGCCGTGGGCCACCCCGATCACCCGCCACCTCGAGCTGCCCGAGCTGCGCTGGACGGGTGAGCCGGCCGGGCAGGTGACCACCGAGGCGAGCCGGGAGACCGGCCTGCCACCCGGCATACCGGTCATCAGCGGCACGGTCGACGCGTGGTCGGAGGCAGTCAGCGTCGGAGCCCACGGCGTGGGTGACCTGATGCTGATGTACGGCACCACCATGTTCCTGATCAACACGGTCCAGGGGAAGCCCCGCCACCCGTCGCTGTGGGGCACGGTCGGTGCGCTCCCGGGCACGCGCAACCTGGCCGGCGGGATGGCCACGTCGGGCGCGGTCACCGGCTGGCTGCGGGACCTGTCGGGCTCCACCGACTTCGCCGCCCTGACCACGCTCGCCGACGCCGCCGGGCCGGGGGCCAACGGGTTGCTGATGCTCCCCTACTTCGCCGGGGAGCGCACCCCGATCCTCGACCCCGACGCGCGCGGCACCCTCATCGGGCTCACCCTGTCGCACGGTCCCGGCGACCTCTATCGCGCCGCCCTGGAGGCGACCGCCTTCGGGGTGCGTCACAACATCGAGGTGCTCGACGAGGTGGGCGGCGACGTGCGCCGGATCGTCGCCGTCGGCGGCGGGACCCAGGGAACGCTGTGGACCCAGATCGTCTCCGACGTGATCCAGCGCCCCCAGGTGATCCCCTCGCAGACGATCGGCGCGAGCTACGGCGCGGCCTTCCTCGCCGCGCAGACCTGTGGCGAGCACGACATCACCGACTGGAACCCGCCGTCGGAGGTCCGCGAGCCACAGCCGGAGCTCGCCGGGCTCTACGACGAGCGCTACGCCCTCTACCGCGACCTCTACGAGCGCACCAAGGACATCGCCCACGCCCTCGCCGCGAGTCAGGTGCGCTGACGGTCGCAGCGGGCCGGTGACCGACTGTCCGCGCCCGCCGGTAACCTGCCGCCAACCGACGCAGGAGGGCAGCACCCGTGGCAGTCCAGGTGACCAGCACGAGCTACGGCCGCCCGGCCCTCGAGGCGCTGCGTGACCTGGTCGCGAGGGCCAAGCGGGACGACCCGATGGCCCCGGTCACCGTCGTCGTCCCGAGCAACGTCGCCGGCATCGCCGCGCGCCGCTTCCTCGCCCGAGCGGTCGGCCACCGCGGCGGGGTCGCCGGGCTGCACGTCACGACCCTGCACCGCCTGGCCGAGCAGCTCGCCACCCCCACCCTGACCGCGCAGCAGCGCCGCCCCGCCACGCGCCCGGTGCTCGCCGCCGCGATCCGTCGCCGGCTGGACGAGTCGCCGGGCGTCTTCGAACCGGTGGCCGGGCACCCCTCCACCGCCGAGGCCGTCGCCCTCGCGAGCCACCGGCTGCGCGACGTCTCCGACGCGGCACTCAGCACGGTCGCCTCCGCCTCCTCGCTGACCGGGGACCTCGTGCGGTTGCACCGACGGACCCGGGACGACCTCGTGCCGCAGTGGTATGACGCGACCGACCTCCTCGCCACGGCCGCCGGTCTGGTGCGTGAAAGCCCTTCGCACACCAGCGAACTCGGCGCCATCGTGCTGCACCTGCCGCAGGAGCTCAGCCGGCACGAGACCGAGCTGGCCCGAGCCCTCGCCGAGCGCGCCGACCTGCACGTCCTCGCCGGGGTCACGGGTGTCGACCGGGCCGACCTCGCCGTCGCCGAGACCTGCCGGGCGCTGGGCGTCGAGTTGCCGGCCGCCGAGACGGGGCAGGCGCTGGCCGGCCGGGTGCTCAACGCCTCCGACTCCGACGACGAGGTGCGGTGCGTCGTCCGCGAGGTGGTGGCCGACCTGCGCGCCCACCCGGCCCACCGCGTCGCGGTCCTGTATGCCGACCGGTCACCCTACGCGCGCCTGCTCCACGAGCACCTCGCTGCCGCGGGCATCACGGTCAACGGCCCCGGGGTGCGCACCGTCGAGGAGCGTCCGCTCTCGCGGTTGGTGCTCGGCCTGCTCGAGGTCGCACGGGGAGGGTTCCGCCGCAGCGACCTGTTCCGTGCGCTCGGCGAGGTCGGGGTCCGTGACTTCGACGGCGAGCGCATCGTGGTGCCGCGCTGGGAGCGGGTCTCCCGCGATGCGGGCGTGGTCGCCGGAGACCACTGGGACCAGCGGCTCACCGCCCACGTCGCACGCCGGGACGAGGACATCGCGCGCGAACGCGAGCAGGACGACCCGAGCCCGGCCCGCATCGAGGCACTGCAGCGCGAGCAGCAGACGGCCGGCGAGCTGCGCGCCTTCGTGACCGAGCTGCAGCGGCGGTTCGCCGAGGCCGAGTCCGCCGCCTCGTGGGCCGACCTCGGCGCGTGGTGCCTCGACCTGCTGCACGCCCTCGTGCCCCTCTCCGACGTCGCGCACCTGCCACTCGAGGAGCAGTACGCGTCGGGCGTCATCGAGCGCAGCCTGTCCGGGCTGGCCGCGCTCGACGGCACCGGCACCCCGCCCGCGTTGGCCACGCTCGAGGAGGTGCTGTCCCTCGAGCTGGAGGCCGCGCTGCCCCGGGTGGGACGGTTCGGCGAGGGAGTCCTGGTCGCGCCGGTCGGCGCGGCGGTCGGGCTCGACCTCGACGTCGTCCACGTGGTGGGGCTGGCCGAGGACCTCTACCCCGGTCGGCTGCGCGACGACTCCCTGCTGCCGGAGCGCGTCCGTGCGCTCACCGCGGGCGAGCTCCCCTCGATCCGGGCCCGGGTCGACCGCGAACACCGTGAGCTGCTGGCCGCTTTCGCCTGTGCGGAGACCGTCGTGGTGAGCTTCCCTCGAGGTGACCTGCGCCGCCATACGCAGCGGTTGCCCAGCCGGTGGTTGCTGCCGACGATGCGCGCGCTCGCCGGGGACGACCGGCTGCCGGCCACCGAGTGGCAACGGGTCACGGGTGACTGGGTGACCACGTCACCGTCCTTCGCCGGGTCGCTGCTGACCACGCCCGGGCCCAGCACCGCGCAGGAGTGGCGCACCCGAGCGGCCGCCGCGGGACTCCCCCTGGGCGACCCGGTGGTCGAGGCGGCGGTCGCGATGCGCGTGGCACGCGAGTCCGCCGAGTTCACCCGCTACGACGGCAATCTCGCCGGCCAGGAGGGCCTGCCCGACCCGATCGGCGACGAGCGGCCGTTCTCCCCCACCGCCCTCGAGCGCTACGCGATCTGCCCGCACGAGTACTTCGTCCAGCGGATGCTCCGGGTCCGGCCGCCGGAGGACCCGGAGGAGCAGGTCGAGATCAGCATGCTCGACCTCGGCACCCTGGTGCACGAGAGCTTCGACCAGCTGCTCCAGGAATACGCCGACGCGCTGCCCGGCTACGGCGAGCCGTGGAGCGACGAGCAGCACGCCCGGCTCCAGGAGATCGGCACCGAGCGGGCCGACGCGCTGGAGTCGATCGGCCGCACCGGCCACCCCCGGTTGTGGGCGCGCACCCGCGCGAGCCTGCTGGAGACCCTGGACTGGATGCTGGTCGACGACTCGCTCTGGCGGGAGGCCGAGGACGCGCGCGTGCTCGGCAGCGAGATGGCGTTCGGCACGAAGGGACAGCCCGACGTGCGAGTGCCGGTCGGCGGCGGCAGCATCGCGTTCCGGGGCAGCGCCGACCGGGTCGACCAGCGCCGCGACGGCACCCTGCTGGTCACGGACATCAAGACCGGCAGCGCACGGAAGTTCAAGGACCTGTCCGAGGCCAACCCGGACGAGCACGGCGAGAAGCTGCAGCTCCCGGTCTACGCGCACGCGGCCCGCGCCCGCTACGGCGACGAGGAGACCCCGGTCGAGGCGATGTACTGGTTCGTCCGCCGCGACCACGGGCGGATCCCGGTGCCGCTCACCCCAGCGGTGCAGGAGACGTATGCCGAGACGCTCACCACCCTCGCGCGGTCCATGGCGTCCGGGGCCTTCCCCGCGCGTGCCCCGGAGGCCGCGGACTTCCTCTGGGTGCAGTGCCCCTACTGCAACCCCGACGGGCTCGGCCACGCCGCCGCCCGGCGCCGTTGGGAAGTCAAGCGATTCGCACCCGAGCTCGTCGGCTACACCCGACTGGTGGAGCCCGACGCGGAGCCACCCGAGACCGCCGGCGCCGAGGACGGTGGCCGATGACCGACATCCACGACCTCACCGACGAGGACGCCCGTCGCGCGATCCGGCGGGAGACCGACCGCACCCTCTTCGTCGAGGCGGGCGCGGGATCCGGCAAGACCACCATGCTGGTCAGCCGGATCCAGACCTTGGTGGTGGACGACGGCATCCCGATCGACGCCATCGCCGCGGTGACCTTCACCGAGCGAGCGGGCGCCGAGCTGCGCGACCGGCTGCGGGCCCGGCTCGAGCAGGCGGTGCGGCACGAGCCGCCGGAGCGAGCCGCCCTCGCCTCCGCCGCGCTGGACGGGCTCGACACGGCCGCCATCGGCACGCTGCACTCCTTCGCCCAGCGGATCCTGTCCGAGCACCCCGTGCAGGCCGGGATCCCGCCGCTGGTGGAGGTGCTCGACGAGGTGGCCTCGTCCGTGGCGTTCGAGGCCCGGTGGTCGGCGTTGCGCACGGAGCTGCTCGACTCCGACGAGATGGCCGGCACCCTCG
>CAYRLV010000044.1:0-14325 GCA_964425155.1 uncultured Ornithinicoccus sp.
TCGAGGTCGTCGACCAGGACGATCGCCGACTGGCTGCCGGCGAGGGCCGCGCGGATGCGTTCGGTGTGCTTGGTCGTGGCGACCCGCCGCTCGAGGGCGGCGAGCACCGCCTCGGCGAGCTCCTCGCTCTCGGTGACCAGGACGGCGGCGGCCAGCGTGTCGTGCTCGGCCTGGCTGACCAGGTCGGCGGCGACGTGCTCGGGGTCGGCGGACTCGTCCGCCAGCACCGCGATCTCGGTGGGCCCGGCCTCGGCGTCGATGCCGATGAGTCCCTTGAGCAGGCGCTTGGCGGCGGCGACGTAGACGTTGCCGGGGCCGGTGACCAGGTCGACCGGCTCGCAGACGACCGGCCCGGCCTGGGGCGTGCCGTCGGGGCCGGCCTCGCGGGCGCCGTGGGCGAACATCGCGACGGCCTGGGCGCCGCCGACGGCGTAGACCTCGTCCACCCCGAGCAGGGCACAGGCCGCCAGGATGGTCGGGTGGGGGTAGCCCGCGAACTCGCCGGTGTTCTCCCGCTGCGGCGGGCTGGCCACGGCGATCGAGCCGACCTGCGCGATCTGCGCGGGCACGACGTTCATCACCACGCTGCTGGGGTAGACCGCGACGCCGCCGGGCACGTAGAGCCCGACCCGCCCGACCGGCACCCACCGTTCGGTGACGGTGCCGCCCGGCACGACCTGGGTGGTGACGTCGGTGCGGCGCTGGTCCTCGTGGACCCTCCTCGCCCGGGCGATGGACTCCTCCAGCGCGGCGCGCACGTCGGCCGGCAGAGCGGTGAGGGCGTGCTCGAGCACATTGCCGGGCACGCGCAGGTGCTCCGGGCGGACCCCGTCGAAGCGCTCGGCGAGGTCGCGCAGCGCCTCGGCGCCGCGATGCTCGACGTCCTCGCAGAGGGGTCGGACGGTCGCGAGGGCCGCCTCGACGTCGAGCTCGGCACGGGGCAGGAGGCCACGCAGCTCACGCGCGCTCGGCGTGCGGCCGCGCAGGTCGGTCCGGGAGATCACCCCCACATTCTAGGGAGCGGTCACGACGCGGCGGCCCGCCGTCTCACCGCGCGCACGGGGCGGGCGAGCAGGATCGGCAATGCCGGGTGCGGGAGGGTCGCCCGCACTAGCCTTGCGGCATGCGCCGCCCGCTGTCGGTCGGCCTCCACGTCGTCGGGTCCCTGCTCCTGACCCTCGGGCTGCTGGCCGGTGTGCTCAACCACAACGTCCTGGACGTGCCGCGCCTCACCTCACACGTCGATGCGGTCCGGGCCGACCCGCACGTGTCGCGTCAGGTCGGCGAGCTGGTGACCGACCGGGTGATCCGGGCCAGCCCCGACCTCGTCGCGTTGCGGCCGCTGCTCCAGTCCGCGTCGACGTCGCTGGTCGCCAGCTCGGCCTTCGGACCCGTCGTCCGCAGCACGACCCGCCAGCTGGCCCAGGCGATGCTGGACCCGGACTCCGATCCGGTCGTGCTGCGGCTCGCGGACGCGGGGGCCGTGGTCACCGCGGCGGTGCGCACCGTCGCGCCGCAGGCCGCGGCCCGGCTGCCGGCCGACCTCGACGTGGTGTTGGCCCGGATCGGCGGCCAGACCTTCCCGGCGGAGGTGTTGCGCTGGGTGCACCTGGCGCGGCTGGGTTCCTGGCTGCTGCCGCTGCTCGCGCTGCTGTGCTTCGCCGGGGGCGTGCTGCTCGGTGACGGGCGGCGCCGGGGCATCGGCCGCGCCGGTGTGGCCGTGATGTCGGCCGGTGGCGCGGTCCTCGTGCTGACCCTCGTCGCGACGGGGTGGGCCGCCGTGGCCGACACCGACACCCTGGGAGGGGCGCTGCGCGCGGCGATCTGGGGCCAGCTGTCCGGCTCGATGTGGTGGACCGCGACCGCCGCAATCGTCTCGGGCAGCCTGCTGTGCGCGACTTCGTGGGCGTTGCTCCCCGAGCTGGACCTGGCCGCGGCCGGCCGCCGGGTCTGGGCATTCGTCTCGACCCGTCCGGCGTCGGCGGGCGTCGGCGGCGTGGTCCGCGGGCTGGTGCTGGTCGCGCTCGGCGTCCTCCTGCTGCTGTGGCCGGGGACGGTCCTTCGGGTGATCGGCATCGCCGTGGCGCTCGTCCTGCTCAACGCCGGGCTGCTCTCGATCGCCGGGCCGCTCGCCTCCCGGGAGCGGGCGCCCACGGCCAGGGAGCGTCGGGGTCCGCGCCCGCGCCTGCGGCTCTCGGTCCTGTTCGGTGTCGCGTCGGCGGCGGTGCTGGTCGCCGTGCTGGCCGTCGGCAGCCACCCCGCCGACACGGCCGGGCTGACCCAGCGCACGGCCGCGGACGTCGCCGCCTGCAACGGGTCGGTCCGGCTGTGCAACCGCCCCTACGACAAGGTCGCCTTCCCGGCGACGCACAACTCCATGGCGGCCGCGAGCGACCCCGGCTGGTTCATCGCCGAGCAGCCGGTCGGGATCATCGGTCAGCTCGACGCGGGCGTCCGGGTCTTCCTCATCGACACGTGGTACGGCCAGCAGACCAACCGGCGCGGCGTCATCGCCACGTCGGCGCGCAACCACGCGCAGGCGAGGCGGGAGGCTGTCGACACCTACGGGCCGGAGGTGGTCGCCAGCGCGCTGCGGGTGCGGCACGCGCTGAACCTCCAACCCCGTGGGCCGGAGATCCCCTACCTGTGCCACGGGCTCTGCGAGATCGGCGCCACCCGGTGGGAGCCGGTGATGGCGAAGGTCCACGACTGGCTCGAGGCGCACCCGCGCCAGGTGGTCACCTTCTTCATCCAGGACGTCGTCTCCCCCGCCGACACCGCGCGGGTCTTCCAGCGAGCCGGACTCCTGCCGATGGTCGCGACACCGGTCAAGGGCCGGCCGTGGCCGACGCTCGGCCAGATGATCGACTCGGGCAAGCGGGTGGTCGTGCTGATGGAGAACCACGGCGGCGGACGGGCCCACCCGTGGCTGCTGCAGGGGTTCGACTGGGTGCAGGACACGCCCTACACCAACCCGACGCAGGCGTCGCTGAGCTGCGCGCGCGAGCGGGGTGAGAAGTCGAGCCCCTTGCTGCTGATCAACTACTGGCTGGCCAACTTCCGCAGCAGCGTGACCGATGCCGAGCAGATCAACCGGTATGCGGTGCTGCGCCCCTTCCTGCGCACCTGCCAGCAGCAGCGCGGCATGATCCCCAACTACGTGGCGGTCAACCACTTCGAGCGGGGCGACCTGTTCCGCGTGGTGGATCGGCTCAACCGAATCCGGTGAGCACACGGGCGGATTCGGCGTGGCGAGGCCAGCGGAGCACGGTCAGGTCGCGCCGTAGAACTCCTGGTCGACCACGTGGCGGGCGCGGCGGGCGACCCGACGGTAGGTGTCCGCCAGCTGATGACCCCCTCCCGGGGCCAGGCCGATGATGCGGCCGACCCCGTCGGCGTCGCGCAGGTCACTCGGGATCGAGTCGACCGGCCGCCCGCGCCACAGCACGGCCGCGTTGCGGGCCTCGGACGCGAGGGTCCATGCGCGGGCCAGGGTGGTGGCGTGGTCGGCGCTGATCAGGCCGGCCTCCACGGCCGCGTCGAGCGCCTCGAGGGTGCTGGTGGACCGCAGCGCCTCGACCCGGTGGGCGTGCTGGAGCTGCATCAGCTGCACGGTCCACTCCACGTCCGACAGCCCGCCCCGCCCGAGCTTGAAGTGGGTCTTGGGATCACCGCCGCGCGGAATGCGCTCGGCCTCCATCCGGGCCTTCAGGGTGCGGATCTTGCGCACGGCCGAGGGCGCGATGCCACCGCGCGGCCACCGCAACGGGTCGATCAGCTCGAGGAACCGTCGCGCCAGGTCCTCGTCGCCGGCCACCGGCGTCGCCCGCAGCAGCGCCTGCGCCTCCCAGCCAGCCGACCAGCGCGCGTAGTAGGCGCGGTAGGACTCCAGGCTGCGGACCAGCGGGCCGGCCTTGCCCTCGGGCCGCAGGTCGGCGTCGACGACGAGCTGCGGGTCCGGGCCCGCGCCGGAGAGGAGTCGGCGCAGTTCCTGGACGACGGCGGTCGCCTGGGCACCGGCCCGTTCGTCTCCGGCCACGACGGGGTCGTGGACGAACATCACGTCGGCGTCCGAGGAGTAGCCCATCTCCCCGCCGCCGAGGCGACCCATGCCGACGATGAGCAGCCGCGTCCCGAGCGGCTCGCCCTGCTCGCCCTCGACGTGCGCGACGGCCAGGTCGAGCGCAGCCTGCAGGATGGCCGCCGTCAGGTCGGTGAGCGCCGTCCCGACCCCGGTGAGGTCGATCCGGTCGACCAGGTCGGCGACGGCGACCCGGAACAACTCCTGACGACGCACCTCCCGCGCCACGGTCATGGCCGCGCTCCGGTCGTCCTGGCGGGCCATCGCGGAGCGCATCGTGCGCAGGATCGCCTCCCGCGAGCGGGGCTCCAGGGCCGCGGGATCGCCGAGCAGCCGGACGGACTCGGGCGAGCGCTGCAGCAGGTCCGCGGCGTAGCGGCTGCGTGCGAGGACGTGCGCCAGACGCGCAGCGGTGCTGCCCTCGTCGCGGAGCATCTTGAGGTACCAGTGGGTGGTGCCGAGGGAGTCGCTGATCCGCCGGAAGGACAGCAGGCCGGCGTCGGGGTCGGCCTCGTCGGCGAACCAGCCGAGCATCGCGGGGAGCAGGGTGCGTTGGATCGCGGCGCGCCGGGTCACCCCTGCGGTGAGGGCCTCCAGGTGCCTCATCGCCCCGGCCGGGTCACGGAACCCGAGCGCCGACAGGCGTTCTCGCGCCGCACTCGGTGTCAGCCGTGCCTCGTCCCTGCTGAGGCTGGCCACCGCGCTGAGCAGCGGGCGGTAGAACAGCCGCTCGTGCAGCCGTCGCACCTCCTGCGCCTGCTGCCGCCAGCTCGCCACCACCTCCTGCCCGGGCTCGGCGCGGTGCCCGAGGGCGCGGCCGAGGCGGCGCAGGTCGGTGTCGGACGTGGGCATCAGGTGGGTGCGACGCAGCCGGAACAGCTGGATCCGGTGCTCGAGGGTGCGCAGCAGCCGGTAGGCCCCGTCGAGGGCGGCCGCGTCGTCCCGGCCGACGTAGCCGCCGCGCGACAGCGCGTCCAGCGCCTCGAGGGTGGTGCCGGAGCGCACCGACTCGTCTGCCCGGCCGTGCACCAGCTGGAGCAGCTGGACGCTGAACTCGACGTCGCGCAGCCCGCCCGGGCCCAACTTGAGCTGGCGAGCCACCTCGGTGGCCGGGACGTGCTCCTCGACGCGGCGGCGCATCGCCTGCACGTCCTCGACGAAGTGGTCGCGGCTGGACGCGTCCCACACGAGCGGCTGCACGGCCTCGAGGTATTCGGCACCGAGGGTGGGGTCGCCCGCCACGGTCCGGGCCTTGAGCAACGCCTGGAACTCCCAGGTCTTGGCCCAGCGCTCGTAGTACTGCCGGTGACTGGCCACCGTCCGCACGAGCGGCCCGTTGCGCCCCTCCGGCCGCAGACCGGCGTCCACCGCCCACAGACTTCCCTCCCCCGTGGCCGCCGAGCAGGCCCGCATCATCGCGGTCGCGAGCTGACTGGCTCCCGCGATCGCGGTCTCCTCGTCCACCCCGTCGGCCGGCTCGGCGACGAAGATCACGTCCACGTCGCTCACGTAGTTGAGCTCGAGCCCGCCGCACTTGCCCATCCCGATCACGGCGATCCGGCAGGACGCCGCGGCGGCCTCCAACTCCTCCCGCGCGATCGCCAGTGCCGCACCCAGGGCCGCGGACGCCAGATCCGCCAACCCCTCAGCCACGACAGGGAACTCGCTGACCGGGTCAGCGCTGGTCAGGTCGAGCGCGGCGATCCCCAGCAGCTCGCGCCGGTAGGCGACCCGCAACGCGTCGTATGCCGTGCTCCCCGACCGGTCGGCCACCGCACCCTTGAGCGACTCCCGTCGCTCACGCGGCGACCGGGCGCGCGCGTCGGTGACGGCGTCGAGCTGCTCGGGGTGGTGGACCAGGTGGTCGGCGAGCGCCGAGGACGCCCCCAGCACGGCCAGCAGACGGCCCCGCGCGTCGCCACCGGACCGCAGCAGGTCGAGCAGCCGGTCGTCCTCGACCCGGTCGGTCTCCCGGACGGCGTCGCGCAGCCGCACCAGGCCCAGCAGCGCCAGGTCGGGGTCGGCCACCGCGGACAGCGCGGGCAGCAGCCCGTCCACCTGGTCGGGATCGCCGACGCCGAGCTCCTCGAACAGCCCGGAAGCCCTTCCGGCGTCGACGAACCCGGCCCTGGCCAACCGGGCCGTCGGGCTGCTCGGGCGCGTCGGGCTGCTCACCTCACAGGCTGCGCAGGTACCGCTGCAGCTCGAAGGGTGTGACCTGACTGCGGTAGTCGTCCCACTCGGCCCGCTTGTTGCGCAGGAAGAAGTCGAAGACGTGCTCGCCCAAGGTCTCGGCCACGAGCTCACTCTGCTCCATCCGCTCGATGGCCTCGTTGAGCGACAGCGGCAGCGGGTCGATGCCGAGCGCGCGCCGCTCCCCGTCGGTGAGCGACCAGACGTCGTCCTCGGCCTCCGGCGGGAGCTCGTAGCCCTCCTCGATGCCCTTCAGACCCGCGGCGAGCAGCACCGCATACGCGAGGTAGGGGTTGCAGGCGGAGTCGATCGTGCGCACCTCGACGCGGGTGCTCTGGCCCTTGCTCGGCTTGTACATCGGCACCCGGATCAGCGCGCTGCGGTTGTTGTGGCCCCAGCAGACGTGCGCCGGGGCCTCGCCGCCGCCCCAGAGCCGCTTGTAGGAGTTGACCCACTGGTTGGTGACCGCCGAGACCTCCGGCGCGTGCCGGAGCAGGCCGGCGATGAACTGCCGGCCGACCTTGGACAGCTGGTAGGGCGCGCCGGCCTCGTGGAAGGCGTTGCGCTCCCCCTCGAACAGCGACAGGTGGGTGTGCATCCCGGAGCCGGGGTGGTTGGCCAGCGGTTTGGGCATGAACGAGGCGAACACGCCCTGCTCGAGGGCGACCTCCTTGATGACCGTGCGGAAGGTCATGACGTTGTCGGCCGTGGACAGCGCGTCGGCGTAGCGCAGGTCGATCTCGTTCTGCCCCGGTGCGCCCTCGTGGTGGCTGAACTCGACCGAGATGCCCATGCTCTCGAGCATCGTGATGGCGGCCTTGCGGAAGTCGTGCCCGGTGCCGTGCGGCACGTGGTCGAAGTAGCCGGCCTCGTCGACCGGCACCGGTGGCTGCCCGGCCGGGGTGCCCTGCTCGAACAGGAAGAACTCGATCTCCGGGTGGGTGTAGTAGGAGAAGCCGAGCTCGCCGGCGCGGTTCATCGCGCGGCGCAGCACGTCGCGGCTGTCGGCGAAGCTGACCGAGGCGCCCGGGCGGCGGATGTCGCAGAACATCCGCGCGGTGCCGGGCGAGTCGCCGCGCCACGGCAGGACCTGGAAGGTGCTCGCGTCCGGTCGCACCAGCATGTCGGCCTCGTAGACCCGGGCGAAGCCCTCGATGGCGCTGCCGTCGAACCCGATGCCCTCGGCGAAGGCCCCCTCCAGCTCGGCCGGCGCGATGGCGACCGACTTGAGCGTGCCGAGCACGTCGGTGAACCAGAGCCGGACGAACCGGATGTCGCGCTCCTCGATGGTGCGGAGGACGAACTCCTGCTGACGATCCATGACCCGATCCTGCCCTATCGGTGTTACGCCGTGGTTAACCGCCGCGGGCGGTCCGGTCCGGCCGGGTCACCGGCCACCTCGGGCACACGAAACTCGGCCGAGCACACGAAGCCTCCCGGTGCACACCGTGCACGGTGTGCCCGGGGGACTTTCCTGTGCTCCGACGCCTTTCTTGTGCGGGCGAAGGTCCGGTCAGCGGCGCAGGATCGCCTGCGCCGCGTTGTGGCCCGGGATACCGCTGACTCCCCCGCCGCGCCGGGCGCCGGCGCCCGCGAGCACGAGCCGGGGGTGGCGCGTCTCCACGCCCCACGTCCCGACCTCCTCGGGCCGCTCGGCCCACGGCCACTGCAGCGGCCGGTGGAAGATGTTGCCCGCCGGGAGCGCGAGGTCGGCCTCGAGGTCGACGGGGGTCCGGGCCTCGACGCACGGCTCGCCCGCGCCGTCCCGCAGCAGCACGTCCTCGATCGGCTCGGCCAGCACCGAGTCGAGCGAGTGCAGCGCGGCGGTGAGCCCCTCCTCGCGGGCGCGGTCGTTGTCCTCCCGGCACAGCCGCGCCGGGAAGTGCAGGCCGAAGAGCGTCAACGTCTGAGCCTCCGTCGCCGCGAGGTCGGCGCCGAGGATGGACCGGTCGGCCAGGGTGTGGCAGTAGATCTCGCACGGCAGCGGGTCGGGGACCCGTCCGGCGGCCGCGGTGCGCTGGGCCGCCTGCAGCTGCGCGAAGGTCTCGTTGATGTGGAACGTCCCGGAGAACGCAGCCACCGGGTCGGTCGACGCGTCGCGGAGCCGGGGCAGCCGGGACAGCAGGAAGTTGACCTTGAGCTGGGCGCCCTCGGGGGCCTCGCCGTCGGTGACCGGGTCGGCTCCGGTCGCCGCGAGCAGCCGGTCGAGGACCGCCGGCGCCAGGCCGCTGACCAGGCTCCCCGCCCGCTCCTCGTGCACCGCGCCGTCCGGCCCGCGCCACTGCACCACACCGGAGGGGTCGACCGCGGTGACCTCGGCCTCGGTGACGATCGTTGCCCCGGCCGCCGTGGCCGCCCGGGCCAGCGCGTCGGTCACCGCGCCCATGCCACCGACGGGCACGTCCCAGTCGCCCGTGCCGCCGCCGATGAGGTGGTAGAGGAAGCAGACGTTCTGCCGCAACGACTCGTCGTCCAGGTCGGCGAAGGTGCCGATCAGCGCGTCGGTGGCCACGACGCCACGCACCGTGTCGTCGCTGAACCACTCACGCAGCGCCGCGCCCAGCGGGGTCTCGACGACCGCCCGCCACAGCTCGTCGTCGCCGACCAGGGCGCGCGCCTCGTCCGCGGAGGCGAGCGGCTCCAGGACGGTGGGGAACAGGCACTCGGCGAGTGACGTCATACGGGCGTAGAAGCGTTGCCAGCTCTGGTGATCCGCGTCCGAGCCGGTGAGCGCCCGGAAGCTCGCGGCCGTCGCCGCCTCGTCGCCGTTGTCGACCAGCAGCCCGCGGGACGGGTCGCCCGGGACGGGTGTGTATGAGGAGTAGCGTCGCCGCACGAGTCGCAGGTCCAGATCCAGGTCGCCGATGATCTGCTGCGGCAGCAGGGAGACCAGGTAGGAGTAGCGCGAGAGCCGCGCGTCGACGCCGGCGAAGGCCTGCGCGGACACGGCGGCGCCGCCGGTGTGGTCGGCTCGCTCCAGGACCAGCACGCGGCGGCCCGCGCGGGCGAGGTAGGCGGCGGCGGTCAGACCGTTGTGGCCGGCGCCGAGGACGATGTCGTCGTAGCTGGTGGGCACGCACCGACCCTAGGGCTCGTGCGTTCGGCACGCGAGGAGGCCCCGGGACCGAGGTCCCGGGGCCTCCAGCGTCAGAGGGACGTGCTGGCCGTCGTCACTTCCTGGCCGAACCGCCCTGGTTGCGGAACGTCACCTTCAGGGTGATGTTGTTCTTCTTCTCCTTCTTGACCCGGATCTTGGTGCCGCTGCCGGCGGTCTGGACCGAGTTCTGCGGGTTGGCCGCGGACCAGTAGCGGTAGGGGTTGGTGTCGTCGAAGGTCCGGACACCGCGTTGCTTGCGCACCTTCACCACGCTGCCGTCCTTGTGCAGCGTGAACTTGTCGGTCTTCTGCTTGCCGAAGGTGGCGTCGAACGGCTGGATCCGGTTGCTCACCAGCTGGCCGTCGCGCTGCCCACGCTTCCAGAACAGGGGCGAGGAGTGCGCGTCGACCGGCAGCACCTGGCCGTGGCCCGGGTGCACCGAGGTGTTGTTGTCCTCGTACTGCCCGTCGACGTAGGTGACCAGCAGGCCGTTCTGGTAGGGGAAGTGCTCCACCCAGTTCGGCTGGTCGCCACCGACGAAGTTGTACGGGCCCTGCTTGAGGGTCTGGTCGTAGCCGGCGTAGACCCGGTGCTCGGCCAGGTAGTAGTGCGGGACCTTCTCGCTGGTCGAGCCGGTCATCCGGCTGAATCCGTCGGCGCTCCAGCCGTCCTCGCCGGCCTCCACGTTGTCCGACCACTGCTCGTCACCGTCGACGGTCAGGCTGATGTCGTCGATGAACGCACCCTTGCCGTGCACGGCCGGGTCGGTCACGTAGTTGAACCGGAACTTGACGTTCTGCCCGGCGTAGGCGGACAGGTCGAAGGACTGGTCGGTCCAACCGTCGGAGGCACCGGTGATGCCGTCACCCAACCGCTCCCAGGTGGAGCCACCGTCGGTGGACACCTCGACGTAGAGGAAGTCGTAGCCCTCCTCGATGTCGTACTCCATCGCGGCCGACAGCGTCGCGGACGACGCGTTCGTCAGGTCGAGGTCGCGGGTCAGCGTCGCGGACGTCTGGTCCTCGGCGCCGCTCCACCACTCGTAGGAGCCGGAGTGCGGGGTGTTGTAGTCGGTCACCACGGTCTTGTCCGGGAGGCTGACCACGAGCGCCTGCGCGAGGTTGCGCGCGTCGCGGTCGGCCGGGCCGAGCTTGACCGTGCGGTTGTAGCCGTAGCGGACCGTGTCGAAGTCGAGCCAGCCGAGCTGGAGCTTCTCCCACGCACCCATGTAGCCCGGCGTGCTGCCGATGTCGGTCTTGCCGTGGTTCAACCACGAGCCCGAGCTCATCAGCGTCCAGAAGCCGGTGCCGTTCTCGCCACCCGCGGTGTCGTAGAGGTCGGGCAGGCCCAGGTCGTGGCCGAACTCGTGGGTGAACACACCGAGGCCACCGTTCTCCGGCTCGGTGGTGTAGTCACCGATCCAGAAGCCGCTGTCGCCGATCGGGACACCGCCGAGCAGGTTGCCCTCGGGGCCGGTCTTGCCCTGGTCGGTCGAGAAGGCGTACCAGCGGTGCGACCAGATGGCGTCGGCGCCCTGCTCGCCGCCTCCGGCCTCCTCGCCCTCGCCGGCGTGGATGGCCTGGAAGTGGTCGATGTAGCCGTCCGGCTCGTTGAAGTCGCCGTCGCCGTCGTGGTCGTAGCGGTCCCACTCGTCGAACTGCGACAGGTAGTCCTTGATCTCGGCGTCGGACTTGCCCTGCTTCTTCTGCTTGTCGTACCAGGCGGCCGCGGTGTCCTTGATGTAGTTCCAGTAGCCGTCCGACTCCGGGATCTCGTTGGAGCCGTAGCGGGCCTCGTTGTAGGGCACCTTGACCCAGTTGCTCACGTCGCCCTTGGCGAGGAAGCGACCGTTGGACTGCTTGAGGTAGAAGTCCTGGAACGACTCGCCGTTCTCGTCCTTGCCGAACATCATGTTCAGGTAGTGCTTGCGGTTGAAGTTCTCGACCCAGTAGGTCGAGTTGTCGTCGGTGCTGCCGCCGTCGTAGTCACGGTCGGGCTCGGCGATCTGGTTGTGCTTCGGCCCGGCCTCGCCGCCGGTGCGGGGATCCGTCTTGGTGCCGAAGTCCGTGAGGATCGTGAAGATCGACTCCTCGCGGTTGACGTCGTACTGGACGTAGCGGTCCTTCTTGCCGTGCTTGCCCTTGGCCATCTTGATGACCCGGACACCGTCCTTCTTGACCAGCTTGGTGTCCTTGTCGCCCTTGACCAGCTTGGCCACGGCGGCCTGCCGCAGCTCGCGCTGCTGCTCGCCCATGGGGCTGCTGAAGTCATCGGTGCGATGTGTCGAACTCTGCGGGTGCTCGTCGTGCTGCTTGGGCACCGCCTGGGCAGGGGCCTGCGTCATGGCGAGGGCCACGGCGGCCACGGTCGCCCCCGAGACTGCGCTCCAGGTTCTTCTCTTCACTTGTCCTCCAGGGAAACGGAAGCGCCAGGGGACGGCCTCGCGGCCAACTGGCGCGGCCCGATCCTTCCAATGAATGGACGGCGTGGCACGGGGTAGAGAGTAAAGACTTGTTAAGGAAGCGGCCCGGACGGTGATTTCTCCCGTCGTTTCCCCTCCGATCGGGGCACCTCAGGTGAGGCACCCCTAACTGGAATCATTCCAGAAAAGGTGATGTGATGGTGGCATCACCGAGGGAAGGAAGGACACCATGACCGACACGCTCTCGCAGACCACGACTCGCGACGCGGCCGCGCCCTTCCAGGCGTCCGCCCAGCTCGCTGCTCACCTCCAGCAGCTGCACGTCGACCTGATCGACCTGCACCTGCAGGGCAAGCAGGCCCACTGGAACGTGGTCGGCAAGAACTTCCGCGACCTGCACCTCCAGCTCGACGAGTTGGTCGACGCGGCGCGCGAGTTCTCCGACACCGTCGCCGAGCGGATGCGCGCCCTGTATGTCGTGCCGGACGGTCGCCCGGCGACCGTCGCCGAGCAGAGCAGCCTGACCGCGCTGCCGGCCGACGAGATCGACACCGGGGAGACCGTCGACCTGGTGACCGCCCAGGTCCGGTCCGTGACCGGCACCGCGCGTCGGATCCACGACGACGTCGACGCGGAGGACCCGACGACCGCGGACATCCTGCACGAGATCCTGGAGCGCCTCGAGCAGCTCGCCTGGATGATCGAGTCGGAGAACCGGGTCGCCGGCCGCAGCATCCCCCGCCCGATCAGCGGCTGACGCCCTTGTTGCGGCGTGACCGGCCACTCGACGGGCCGTTCACGCCGCAACGAGCAGGGGCGCGCCCCGGGTGACCCGACCGCGCCGGCCGGGCACCCCGCATACCGGTCGGCGCGGCACGGGCCCGGTGCGGGAACTAGGCTCCCGAACATGGCGCAACTGCGGCTGGCCCTGGGCCAGATCGACCCGACCGTCGGCGACCTCGGCGGCAACGCCGCTTTGATTCGGGAGTGGGTCGGCCGGGCCGCCCGGGACGGCGCACACCTGGTCGCCTTCCCCGAGATGGCGCTCACCGGCTACCCGGTCGAGGACCTGGCGCTGCGCGCGTCCTTCGTCGACGCCTCGCGCGACACGCTCACCCGGCTGGCACGGGACCTGGACGCCGACGGGCACGGCGAGCTGCCGGTGGTCGTCGGCTATCTCGACCGCGCGCCGCACGACACCGCCGACGCCGACCCCACCCGCCCACTCCCCCAGAACTGCGCGGCCGTGCTGCACCGCGGCGAGGTGGTCGCGCGCTACGCCAAGCACTACCTGCCGACCTACGGCGTGTTCGACGAGGCGCGCATCTTCGCGCCGGGACGCGACCTCACCGTCGTGCGCGTGCACGGGGTGGACGTCGCGATCGCGATCTGCGAGGACCTCTGGCGCGAGGGCGGTCCGGTCGCGCTCACCCGCGACGCGGGGGCGGAGCTGCTGCTGGTGCTCAACGGGTCGCCCTACGAGGAGGACAAGGACGACACCCGCCTCGCGATGGTGCGGCGGCGGGCCGCCCAGGCCGAGTGCACCCTCGCCTACCTCAACCTGGTCGGCGGGCAGGACGAGCTGGTCTTCGACGGCGACTCCCTCGTCGTCGACGCCGGCGGCGAGGTGCTGGCCCGCGGACGGCAGTTCGAGGAGGAGCTGCTGACCCTCGACCTCGACCTGACGTCGAGCACGGTCGACCCTGAAGAGCCGCCCGAGGGTGTCGTGCACGTCAGCCTCAGCGAGGACCCCGTCCCCTCGTATGACGTGCAGCCGGCTCCGCTCGCCCCTCGCCTCGACGAGGTGGGCGAGGTCTGGTCCGCGCTGGTCCTGGGGCTGCGCGACTACGTGCGCAAGAACGGGTTCCGCTCGGTCCTGCTCGGCCTGTCCGGCGGGATCGACTCCTCGGTCGTGGCGACCTTGGCCGCGGACGCCCTCGGTGGCGCCAACGTCGTCGGCGTCTCCAATCCGAGCGACTACTCGAGCCAGCACTCCAAGGACGACGCGGCGCAGCTCGCCGAGGCGCTCGGCGTGGACTACCGGGTCATCCCGATCGCGCCGATGGTCGACGCGTTCCTCGGCGAGGTCCCGCTCACCGGCGTCGCCGAGGAGAACCTCCAGGCGCGCATCCGCGGCGTGATCTGGATGGGCCTGTCCAACCAGGAGGGCCACCTGGTGCTGACCAACGGCAACAAGACGGAGGTCTCGGTCGGCTACTCCACGATCTACGGCGACAGTGTCGGCGGGTTCGCGCCGATCAAGGACGTGCCCAAGACGATGGTGTGGGAGCTGGCGAAGTGGCGCAACGCCGAGGCGGAGCGCCGGGGCCAGCGCCCACCGATCCCGGAGAACTCGATCACCAAGCCGCCGTCGGCCGAGCTGCGCCCCGGCCAGGTCGACCAGGAGTCCCTACCGCCGTATGAGGTGCTGGACCCGCTGCTCGACCTCTACGTCGAACAGGCGCGCGGCCGCGACGAGCTGATCGCCGCCGGCTTCGACGCGGAGGTCGTGGACAAGGTCGTCGGGCTGGT
>CAYRLV010000044.1:14425-16058 GCA_964425155.1 uncultured Ornithinicoccus sp.
GCGACGAGTGAGCGAGGTGCACGATGACGACCGAGCAGCCCGCGCCATACGGCTCCGGGGCCGGCACCAGTGGTCCGAGCGCTGGTGGAGGCGCGACGGATTCGGCGACGTCGCCGCGTCGGCGGGTGCGGATCCCCCACCTCCAGGCGATGAAGGAGCGCGGCGAGCGGTGGGCGATGCTCACCGCCTACGACCAGTACGCCGCGGAGGTCTTCGACGAGGCCGGCATCCCCGTGCTGCTCGTGGGCGACTCGGCGGGCAACAACGTGTTCGGCTACGAGACCACGCTGCCGGTGACCGTCGACGAGCTGATTCCCCTCGCCCGCGCGGTGAGCCGGGCGGCGCCGCACGCGCTGGTCGTCGGCGACCTGCCGTTCGGGTCCTACCAGGCCGGTCCCGAGCAGGCGCTGGCCACCGCGACCCGGTTCATGAAGGAGAGCCTGGTGCACGCGGTCAAGCTCGAGGGCGGCGCTCACCTGACACCGACCGTGCAGGCGTTGGTGCGTGCGGGCATCCCGGTGATGGCGCACGTCGGCTTCACTCCGCAGAGCGAGCACGCGCTCGGCGGCTACCGCGTGCAGGGGCGTGGCGACGCGGCCGACCAGCTGGTGCAGGACGCCTTGGCACTGGAGGAGGCCGGCGCGTTCTCCCTGGTGATGGAGATGGTGCCGGCTCCGGTGGCCGCACGGGTCACCGGGGCGCTGCGGATCCCGACGATCGGTATCGGCGCCGGGCCCGACTGCGACGCGCAGGTGCTCGTCTGGCAGGACATGGCCGGGCTGCGCGGCGGGCGGGCACCCCGCTTCGTCAAGCGCTACGCCGACCTGCGCGGCACCCTGGCCGACGCCGCCCGCAGGTATGCGGAGGAGGTCGCCTCCGGGACGTTCCCGGCGGCCGAGCACTCCTTCGACTCCTGAATCGCCCCTCACGGCGTGGCCGGATCTGCCACGATGCCAAGGGTGCGCGCGTGCCGGCGGTGGCGTTTCTGACGGGTCGGCGGGCCGCGACACCCTCGTCACGGAGAGAGGACCGCCATGTCTTCGGTCGCGGTGATCACCGGCGCCAGCAGCGGGATCGGGCTGGCCACCACGCGTGCGCTGGCCGCGGCAGGCTGGCACGTGGTCGCCACCGCCCGCCGTCCGGAGGCCGCGGACGCGTTGCAGTCGCTGGCCGAGAAGTTGCCCGAGGTGGAGATTCGCGCGCTGGACGTGACCAGCGACGAGTCGGTCGACGGCTGCCTGGGCTCCGTCCTGCACGACCTGGGCGGCGTGGGGCTGTTGGTCAACAACGCCGGCGCCGGCTACCGGGGCACCCTCGAGCAGCTCGAGGTCCAGGAGCTGGTGCAGGCGATGGAGCTCAACTTCCTCGGCGTCGCACGAGTCACCAAGGCGGTCCTCCCCACCATGCGGGCGGCGCGGGCCGGGCGCGTCATCACCGTGACGAGCCTGAATGGTGTGGTGGGCCTGCCGTTCAGCGATGCCTACAACGCCTCCAAGTTCGCCGTCGAGGGCCTGATGGAGGGACTGGCCGCGGTGATGCGCGAGTTCGGCGTGCACCTCTCGCTGCTCGAGCCCGGACCGGTGCGCACGGCGTTCTTTGCGAACGTGGGCGGCAACGTGGACAACGTGGCGGA
>CAYRLV010000045.1:0-15969 GCA_964425155.1 uncultured Ornithinicoccus sp.
CCGGTCGCGGGGGTCAGGTGGGCTCGCGGGTCAGCAGCCAGGCGGCCAGCACGGCGGCGACCACGGCGGCGATCACCTGCGGCCAGAGGTAGAGCGCGGTGTCGCCCGCCGGCTGGAAGACCAGCGCCAACCAGGTGGACAGCGCGGTCGCGACGACCACGACGGTGCGGGCCGGCGGGAGCACCGCGACGAGCACCAGCGGCCAGGTCCAGTACCACGGCAGGACGGCGGGCGAGAGCAGCGCGACGGCGGCGAACACCACGGCCGCACCCCGCACCGCGGCCACCACGTCCCCGGACGTCGTGCGTGGTGGCGGCCAGGGCGACCACCACGCAGGACGTCCGCGGGGGCGCGAACGGATCCAGACCAGGACGGCCACCCCGGCGCACAGCACGGCTCCGGCGGCCCGGGCCACGGTGAGCACCGGGTCCAGGGCCAACGGGAACATCTGCGTCACCAGCTGGGCGGCCGCGGTGGGCAGGCTCAGCCAGGTGATCACCTTCGACGACGTTCCCGACAACGCGCCCACCCAGCCGAGCCCGACACCGGCGGCCAGCGTGACCGCCGCGAACACCGCTGCGAACACTGCGATCCCACCCCCGGCCGTGCGCAAGAAGAGCGGCACCGACGCGGGAGGGGGCCGCCCACGCTCCGTCGCCCGCTCTCGCGCGTGCGCCATCGCGATCCAGACCACGAAGGGCAGGAGCACCGCGGCCGTGGCCTTGACCGTGACGGCGAGCGCGATCACGGCGATCCCGAACAGCGGGTGCCGGCGCAGCACCAGCAGCAGCCCGGTGAGCATCAGGCCGAGCATCGGCAGGTCGTTGTGCGTCCCCGCCACGAGGTGCACGAGCACGAGCGGGTTCAGCGCCCCGAGCCACAGCGCGAGCGAGGGATCGCCACCGAGCAACCGGGCGACCCGCGGGAGCGCCCACACGAGCAGGACGAGACCGGGCAGCAGGGCGAGCCGCATCACCAGGGTGCCGACGACCACCTGGTCGCCGGTGAGCGTCGCGACGCCACGAGCGATCAGCAGGAAACCGGGGCCGTAGGGTGCGCTCTGCGAGCGCCAGACCGGGCTGACGCTGTCGAGCAGGGGGCCCGGGTCGGAGGCGGCGGGACCCACCGCATACGGATCGAACCCGTCCCGCAGCAGCGCGCCCTGGGCGAGGTAGGAGTAGGCGTCCCGGCTGAACATCGGCAGCGCCACGAGCATCGGCAGCACCCAGAGCACGACGGTCGAGCGGGCGGCGGTCAGAGACAGCCGCCCGGCCCACGCCTCCCGCCCCAACCGCACCCAGGCCCCGAGCATGAGCACCACTCCGGCCCACACCACCCAGGTGAGCAGCGCCTGGGCGACGCCGGACGTCATCCCGGTCAGGTGGGTCCAGTCGAAGGCGCCCGTGCGCGGCTTGGCTCCGGCGCCGAACCCGCCGATCGTGAGGCAGCAGGCCCCCGCCAGCCCGAGGGCGGCGGACCGGCCGACCGGGCCCCGGAGCACCTCCGCGACGGCCCCGCCGGCACCCGGGTCCCGGGGCGGCGCAGGAGGCACCGGCGCACCGCCGGGCGCGGCCATCGCCGTCGTCCTACGGCAGGATCTTGCCCGGGTTGAAGTGCCGGCCCGGGTCGGCCGAGTCGAACAGCCCGCCGACGAGCTCGGCCCCGGCCGGCGAGATGTCCTGGGCGAGCCACGCGGCGTGCTCGGTGCCCACCGCGTGGTGGTGCGACAGCGTGGCGCCGGCGTCGATGAACGCCTGCTGGATGGCGTTCTTCACGGTCTGGTACTGCTTCAGCGCCAGCTCGCCCTCACCGTGCGGGAAGGCGAAGGTGAAGTAGAGGCAGGCGCCGGAGTGGTAGGAGTGCGACAGGTGGCACATGATCCACCCCTTGACGCCGAGCTCGTCGTAGGCGGCGTTCGCCGCCGCCACCGTCGTGTCGTAGACCTCCTGCAGTCGCGACCAGGGCGCCGCCGTCTCGGAGACGTCGGCCGCCGCACCGCGGTCGAGGAGATAGTCGCGGATGTATGGCGTGTCGAACTTCTTCTGGTCGTAGAGCTCGCCCGGTCCCTTGCCGAGGACGATGCCGCCGTGGCTGCGAATGATCTTGCGCACCAACGACTTCTGCTCGGCGACGTGCTTCTTGCTCCCCTCGAAGCCGACGAACGACAAGCAGACCCGGTCGAGGTCCCAGCCGCGCTTCTCCAGCACGGTCATCAGACCCTTGCTGGCCGTGCCGCTGATCGAGAAGCCCTCGGTCTTCTTGCGGGTGGCGAAGGAGAAGCCCGTCTCGTTGGCGTCGGACACCCGGGTGACCGACGGGGTGGCCTCGCTGATCGAGATCTCGCGCATGGCCGACAGGCCGGTCTCCCACGACGGGAAGAGGTAGCCGAGGACCACGCGGTGCTCGGGCACCCGGTGCACCTGCACGGTCACCTCGGTGATGACACCGAGCCGCCCCTCGCTGCCCAGGACCATCTCGCGGACGCTGGGGCCGGTCGAGGCGGACGGCACCGGGCGGATGACCAGGACCTGACCCGGCCGGACCACCCGGACGCCGCGGACGATGTCGGCGATGTCGCCGTACTTGTCCGACTGCATACCGGACGACCGCGTCGCGGTCCAACCGCCGATCGTGCTGTGCGTGAACGAATCCGGGAAGTGGCCCAGGGTCCAGCCCCGGTCACCCAGCTGCCGCTCGACGTCCGGGCCGAGGGTCCCCGCCTGGATCCGCGCCAGGCCCGAGCCCTCGTCCACCTCGAGCACCCGGCACAGCCGGCCGAGGTCGAGCGAGACCACCGGGCGGGTCTCCTCGGGCGGTGGTTCGAGGCTGCCGGAGATGTTGCTCCCGCCACCGAACGGGATGATCACCGCGTCGGCCGCCACCGCGAGGTCGACCACCTGCTGCACCTGGTCCTCGTCGGCCGGGTAGACGACCACGTCGGGCACGCGGGGCAGGTCGCCGGCGCGGACACGCAGCAGGTCGCGCAGGCTCTTGCCGTAGGTGTGCACCACCCGGTCGAGATCGTCGGTGACGACGTGGTCCTCCCCCAGCGCCTCGGTGAGGGAGCCGAGCAGCTCCTCGCCCGCGCGGCTCGCAGGGACGGTCAGGTCGTCGAACGACTGCATCGGCGTGCCCGGCTCGTCCAGGTCGAGGTCGACCGCCTTGAGCACGAACGGCCGCAGGGCCGGCTTGTCCTCGTGGTGGAAGCTGACGCCCTCGACCCCCCAGCCCCACCACTTCATGTGTTGCACGGACGTCATGACTCTCCTCCTGTGCTCGGCTCCGGCGGCTTGCGGTCGGCGCTGTCGCTGCCTCGACGCTTGGTCGGCTCGGGCAGCGGCGCGACGCTCTCGTGCAGCTCACGCACCCGCTGCTCGATGCGCTGGGAGAAGTGCGAAGAGTGCTCCCCCTCCTCCGCGTGCATCGGCTCGCCGAAGACGACGGTGATCGGTGGCCGGCCGCGCACCGGCCAGCTGGTGCCCCGGGGCATCGCCTTGCTCGCCCCGACGATGGCCATCGGCAGGCAGGGCACCCCGGCGGTCAGGCAGAGCGCCGCGGTCCCCCGCTTGAACGTCGCCATGGACCCGTCGTGGCTGCGTGTGCCCTCGGGGAAGAGCAGCAACGGCACGCCCTCCGCCAGCAACGTGGTGGCGACCTTGGACCGCTTGCGCAGGCTGTAGCGCTCGACCGGGAACGCGTTGAAGAACAACGCGGTCAGCCCCTTGCGCCACCACACGTCGAAGAAGTAGTCGGCGGCGGCGCCGGCCGCGAGGTAGCGCGACAGCCGAGACGGCAGGGCCCCGAGCACGAGCGGCGCGTCGAGGTGGCTGGAGTGGTTGCCGACCACGACGAACGGTGCCCGCAGCCCGTCGAGGTGCTCGGTGCCCAGGACCGTGACGTCGACCAGCGACCAGACCAGCGGCTTGAGCAGGCCGCGCTGCGCGACGTAGCGCGCGGCGGCATGGCCGGAGGAGGTGTAGCGCGCTCCCGGGCGGGCCACGCGGGACTCATGCATGGTGATCATCTTCTGTCATGGGCGCGCTCGGCGGGGTTTCGGGGTGGCCGCCCGGCGCGCCGCCGGCAGCCCGCTGACCGTCCCGGTGCCGCGACGACGAGATCAGGGCCGAGACCCGACGGATCACGGGGCGCGGCGCGTGCCGGGCACCCCAGATCAGCGCCCGGTAGCGCTTGCTCGGGATCGAGACCACCCGTCCCCGCTCGAGGTCGCGCAGCGCCTCGGCCACCAGGTCGTCCGCGTCCAGCCAGAGCGGCTCCGGGATGCTGGTCGTGGCGATGCCGGCGCGTTCGTGGAACTCGGTGCGCACCCATCCCGGGCACAGGGTGGTCACCGTGACGCCGGTGCCGGCCAGCTCCACCGCCAGCCCCTCGCTGTATGCGGTGACCCACGCCTTGATCGCGGAGTATCCCCCCAGCAGCACGAAGCCCGAGGTGCTCGACACGTTGAGGATCCGACCGTGGCCACGCGCCCGCATCGTCCGTGCGGCGGCCGCGCCCAGCATCAGCACCGCCCGGCACATGACGTCCATGGCGTGCTCGTGCGGGGTCGTGTCGTCGGTGGCCAGCGGTGCCCGCACCGCGAATCCCGCGTTGTTGACCAGCAGGTCCACCGGCCGCTCCTCGTCGGTGAGCCGCTCGGCCACGCGCAGCACCTCGTCGCGGTCGGCGAGGTCGGCGACGAGCGGCTCGACCTGCACCCCATACGAGTCGCGCAGGTCGGCGGCGAACTCCTCGAGGCGCTCGGCGCCCCGGGCGACGATGACCAGGTGGGTGCCCCGGGCCGCGAGCGCCCGGCAGAAGGCCGCGCCGATGCCCGAGGTGCCCCCGGTCACCAACGCGGTCCGTGCCGCCGGCCCGCCGCGGCTCACTTGTGGTTCCGCGAGGCCAGCGGTCCGGTGAGCCCGTCGATGCGTGCACGGGAGGGGCGGTCCCACGAGTGCACCTGCCAGTGCTTGCGTTTGGCGTACTGGTAGAGCGCGACGTCCGGGTTGACCACCTGCGGATACCCGACCAGCTCCAGCCAGACCCGGTCGGCGTGACTGTCGCCGTAGGCGTAGGAACCCTCGAGGTCGAGCCCCTCGGCTCGCGCGTACTCCCGCAGCCAAGCCGCTCGGGCCTCGTCCACCAGCGGCGGCGCGTCCAGGAAACCCGTCCAGGTGCCGTGGTCGCTGTGCATCCGGGCGGCGACGACCTCGTCGAACAGCGAGGCGAGCGGCCGCACGAAGACGTCGATCGCCCCGGTCACCAGGACGGTGCGGTGCCCCGCCTCCCGGTGCGCCCGCACCTGCTCGAGCGCCTCGGGGATGATGCCGCGGCGCAGCGCCTCGCCGAGGTCGCCGTCGACCAGGGCCTGCAGGGCGGCCTCGTCGACCCCCTCGTAACGGCGGACGAAGGTGCGGATGAACTCGCCGCGGTCGCGCCGCTCGGCCCGCCAGTACTCCGGCAGCGACCGCGCCAGGTCGGCCACCTCGTGCGGCCACTGGGAGGGCGGCAGCACCGCCCGCTGCATCAGCAGGTACTGCTCCACGACGTTGGACGCGAGCACGGTGCCCTGCAGGTCGAAGACGGCGGCCACGTCGGTGCGCCGGGGCAGCACCACCTCACGCGTCGTGGCGTCCCGGTTGCGACCGGAGAAGGCGCGCGCCAGCTTGGTGATGCCGGGGATGTGCACGTCCTGCAGGTAGTGCTCCCAGTCGATCTCGGAGACGTCGAAGCCGTGCTCCTTGCGCCGCTGCTCCGGCAGCGCGTCGTGCAGCTCGCGCAGGCGGCTGTCGTCGTAGATGACCTCGGTCTGGGTGTAGCTCTGGTAGAGGTCGGCGTAGCCGCGCAGCTGGCCGAGCCCCTCGTGCTTGCGCTGCACCTCGACCGCCCAGCGCCGGGTGCGCTCGGTGGCCGGCACCCGCAGCAGGGCCCGACCGGCGAGGTCCATCAGCCGTTCGTTGCGGCGCAGCCGTCGCTCCACCTGGCGGCCGCCGGAGAACTCCCAGGCCGGCACCTGCACCTGCCCGCCCTTGCCGTCCGGCATCGGGTGGGCGGTGAAGTACTCCCGGACGTTGTCGAACATCCGCCGGAACGGCAGCGGGTTGCGCGCGCCGGAGCCCACGTGGAAGTACTGCCCCTCCCCCGCCGGCGGGGGCGAGGCGGCCGCGGCGAGGGCGGCGTTGACCACGAAGTCGACCGGGATGATGTCGAGCACGCTGTCCGGCAACCCCGGGAACTCCGGCAGGTAGCCCTGCCCGTAGGCGACGATCAGCGGGTCGGCCACCTTGAAACCGTCGATCCAGCCCGGCGCCGGGTCGCGCAGCGCCGACTCGATGATCGTCGGGCGCACCACGGACAACCGGTGCCCCGCGTCCACCCACAGGTCCTCCGCGACCCGCTCGCCGAGGGCCTTGCTGAAGGTGTAGACGTCCGGCCAGCCCAGGGACTGCGCCCGGCTGCGGCCGTAGTCGACCAGCCGCCGGTGCACCCACTTGACCCGCGCCTTCTCGGCGGCCTGGGCCACCGCCTGGGGGCCGGCCTTGCCGTGCTTCTCGCGGGCTTCGGCGAGCAGCTTCGCCAGCACCTCCGGGTGGCGCGACTCGCGTTCGACCGTCTCCCGGGCGCTGAACGCCGCCTCGGCCTCGGCCCGCCAGTCGACCTCGTGCTCGTGCCGGGCCTCGGGGACGATGCCCTTGCGCAGCCCGGCGACGTAGGCGGTCGAGATGTGCACGACGTGCGGGTCGGCGCCGCTGGCGAGCACCGCGTCATACAGCGCCTTGGCCCCGGACACGTTGTCACGGAAGGCCTCGTCGATGGGCGGGTCGAACGAGACGGTGGAGGCGCTGTGCAGCACCACGTCGATGTCGTCCGGCAGCGCGCTGAGCGAGCCGAGGTCGCCCTCGATGACCCGCACCCGCTGCTCGACCGCCTCGTGCACCGCCTCGCGCCCGATCTCACGGCGCCAGGGGGTGAACACCGACTTGCGCAGCAGCCCGGTGAGCCGCTCCTGCGCGGAGATGTCGCCGCGGGGGCGCACCAGGACGCTGACGTGGGTGGTCGGGTAGTCGCGCAGCAGCTGCTGGAGGATGGCCTGGCCGACGAAGCCGGTCACCCCGGTGAGGAAGACCCTCGCACCCTCGAGCGGCTCTGCTGCGCCCGCATCGGACATCCGCGACTACTCCCTTTGGTTACCGCGCCGGACTGGCGAGACGCGCGTGCACCCGGCGTCACGACAGCGACACTCTAATGAAGGAGGCCGGGTCTGCCGAATCTACGACACCAGCGCCCTGCCCCTCATCCCCCGGCGGACGCCAACCGATTGGTGGGCGACACGCCCGGTCTGGGAAGATCGGCCCCATGAATTCGCCTGCCCCCGGCACGTCCGACCGCCGCACCCCGACGCTCCCCGACAAGCCGTCCGTCGACGGCCTCGAGGACCGGTGGATGGCGGTATGGCAGGAGCAGGACACCTACCGGTTCGATCGCGAGCGGGCGCTGTCGCTGCCGCGCGAGCAGGTCTACTCCATCGACACCCCGCCGCCCACGGCGTCCGGGTCGCTGCACGTCGGGCACGTCTTCGGCTACACGCACACCGACTGCATGGCCCGCTACCGCCGGATGCGCGGCCAGGAGGTGTTCTTCCCGATCGGGTGGGACGACAACGGGCTGCCCACCGAGAAGCGGGTGCAGAACTTCCACGGCGTGCGCGGCGACACCTCGCTGCCCTACGACCCCGACTTCGTGCCTCCGGTCAGTGGTGGCGCCAAGAGCATCAAGGCGGCCGACCAGCAGCCGATCAGCCGGCAGAACTTCATCGAGCTGTGCGAGGCGCTGACCGTCACCGACGAGGTCGCGTTCGAGTCGCTGTTCCGCCGCCTCGGGGTGTCCGTGGACTGGTCGCTCGGCTACCGCACCATCGACGACCGGTCGCGGGCCGTGGCGCAGCAGGCGTTCCTGCGCAACGTCCAGCGGGGTGAGGCCTACCAGGCCGAGGCGCCGGGACTGTGGGACGTCACCTTCCAGACCGCGGTGGCCCAGGCCGAGCTGGAGGCGCGCGACTACCCCGGTGCGTTCCACCGGGTGAAGTTCCACCGCCCGGGCGGCGAGGCCGTCGAGATCGAGACGACCCGCCCCGAGCTGATCCCCGCCTGCGTCGCGCTGATCGCCCACCCGGACGACGAGCGGTATGCGGGGCTGTTCGGCTCCACCGTCACCTCGCCCCTCTTTGGGGTCGAGATCCCGGTGCTCGCGCACCGGCTCGCCGAGCCGGACAAGGGCGCCGGCATCGCGATGTGCTGCACCTTCGGCGACCTGACCGACGTGCAGTGGTGGCGCGAGCTGCAACTGCCGATCCGGTCGCTCGTCACCCGCAACGGCCGGATGCAGGCCGAGACGCCGTCCTGGATCGCAAGTGGTCCCGGCGAGACCCTGTATGCGGAGTCGCTGGCCACCAAGACGGTGTTCACCGCCCGCGAGAACGTCGTGACGGCGCTGCGCGAGTCCGGCGACCTGGTCGGCGAGCCGGTGAAGACCCAGCGCAAGGCGAACTTCTACGAGCGGGGCGAGAAGCCGCTCGAGATCGTGACCAGCCGGCAGTGGTACATCCGCAACGGCGGGCGGGAGGCCGACCTCGGCAAGGCCCTCATCGCCCGTGGCGAGGAGATCGACTTCCACCCGTCCTTCATGCGCAGCCGCTACCGCAACTGGGTGGAGGGGCTCAACGGGGACTGGCTGATCTCGCGCCAGCGGTTCTTCGGGGTGCCCTTCCCGGTCTGGTACCCCCTGGACGCGGACGGTGAGCCCGACCACGAGCAGCCGATCCTCGCGTCCGAGGAGAGCCTGCCGGTCGACCCGACGTCCGACACCCCGCCCGGCTACGACGAGGGGCAGCGTGACCAGCCGGGGGGCTTCACGGCCGACCCGGACATCATGGACACCTGGGCGACGTCGTCGCTGTCCCCGCAGATCGCGGCCGGCTGGCCGGTGACGAGCAACGCGGGCGGCCGCAACGACGCCGAGCTGTTCGACGCGATCTTCCCCATGGACACCCGCTCCCAGGGGCACGACATCATCCGCACCTGGCTGTTCGCGACGGTCGTGCGCAGCCACTTCGAGCACGACAGCGTGCCGTGGTCGGGGGCGGCGATCAACGGCTGGATCCTCGACCCGGACCGCAAGAAGATGAGCAAGTCCAAGGGCAACGCGGTGACGCCCGAGGACGTGCTGAAGCAGCACAGCTCCGACGCGGTGCGTTACTGGGCGCTGTCCGGGCGGCTCGGTGCCGACGCCGCATACGACGACGGCCAGATGAAGGTCGGCCGGCGGCTGGCGATCAAGGTGCTCAACGCGAGCAAGTTCGCGCTGTCCTTCGGCGACGTGGGTGACGGTGACCTGGCCGCGCTCGTGACGCAACCGCTCGACCGGTCCATGCTGGCCGCGCTCGCCGAGGTGGTCGAGCAGGCCACGCGGGGCTTCGAGTCGTGGGACTACACCCGCTCGCTCGAGCTCACCGAGAGCTTCTTCTGGTCGTTCTGCGACAACTACCTCGAGCTGGTCAAGGACCGCGCCTACGGCGGTCAGGGCGAGCAGGCCGCGGCGTCCGCGCGGGCGGCGCTGCGGCTCGCGCTCGACGTGCTGCTGCGGCTGCTCGCCCCGTTCCTGCCCTACTGCACCGAGGAGGTCTGGTCGTGGTGGCACGACGGCTCGGTGCACCGCACCGCCTGGCCGGTGGCCGACGAGCTGCGGTCGGCGGCGGGCGACGCCGACCCGTCGCTGCTCGCGACCGTGGGCCAGGCCCTGGCGGGCGTGCGCAAGGCCAAGTCGGAGGCCAAGGTGGGCATGAAGTCCGAGGTCACCTCGATGGTGCTCGCGGCTCCCGCGGAGCAGGCCGAGCAGGTGCGGGCCGCGGAGGCGGACCTGCGGGCCAGCGGGCACGTGACCGGCATCGACTACGCCGACGGCGAGGCCCTGGAGGTCCGCGACGTGGAGCTCATCCCCTACGTCAAGTCCTGACCCGTGCGCTCGCCTCCGGCGAGCGGGTCGGCCGGGGCGCGGGCAGGACGCGGCGGCGTCGTGAGCGGGCAACGGTGAGTGACGCACGGGCGGGTTCTGTGGGATCCTTGGGCACAGGCCCGAGGTGGCCTGCTCGGAGGACAGGAGGCCCGTCATGCCGATCGTGAGTTCGTTCGGCTGGGAGCCCAGCGTCATGGTGCCCGGCATCGTCGTCATCGGACTGCTCGTCCTCTACTGCTGGTACGACCTGGCGCGCGGCTCCACACCGCAGTACCTGCCCGCGTGGGCGTGGGCCGTCGCGGTCGTGGCCCTCGGGCCGATCGGGTCGATCTGCTACCTCGTCTTCGAGAAGCTGCAACTGATGCAGGTGCCGAGCACGGCGCCCGAGGAGCTCACCACCAAGCAGGGCGGCAACCTCTACTTCCGCGGCCACTGATCCCCGCCCCCGGCGGCGGCCGGGCACCGTCTCAGGGCTCGAGCCCTCCGGGCGCGACGCCTGCCCACCACGGGCAACCGTGCTCAGCTCGGGCCGGTTTCGGACCGGCCGGCAGCGGCTCGGGGTGAGCACGCGCCATACCGGAGCTGCCGATCAGCCGTGGACCGACGGGGTCCAGGCGAGCTGGATGTACTGCGTCCCGGTGCTGCGGGTGACCAGGTGGCCCCGGCCGGGCGGGCGCACCTTCGCCCGGAGCTTGCCCAGCAGCTGCCCCTCGTCCGGGTTGGCGGACAGCAGGATGCCCGGGGCGGCCAGGTCGCGCATGCCCTGCAGCACCGGTTCGTAGAGGACGCGTGAGGCGCCACCGGCCCGGCGTGCGATCACCACGTGCAGCCCGACGTCACCGGCCTGGGCGAGCAGCGGAGCGAGGTGCTGGATCGGGTTGCCGGACGAGGTGGCCACCAGGTCGTAGTCGTCGACGAGGACGAACACCTCCGAGCCCTTCCACCAGGACCGGTTGCGCAGTTGCTCGGCGGTGACGTCCGGACCGGGGAGCCGGGTGGCGAGGTAGGCGGCGAGCCCGCCGAGTTCCTCGTCGGCCTGGTCGTGCGTGGTGAGGTAGCCGTGCCGGTACTCGTCGGGGATCTCGCCGAGCATGGCGCGGCGGTAGTCGACCGCGACGATCTTGGCCTCCGCCGGCGTGTAGAGCCGCATCACCTCGTGCGCGTAGGCCCGCAGCATCGCCGACTTGCCCGATCCCGAGTCGCCGAACAGGTAGAGGTGCGGCTCGTCGGACGGGTCCACCCCCGTCGGCGCGAGGCGGGACTCCTCCAGCCCCAACAGGACCCGGCGGTCCTCGGGGTCGGCCTGGGCGCGCACCTCCTCGAGCTTGACGTGCTCCGGCAGCAACCGCAGCTTCGGGCCCCGGGGCCCGTGCCAGGCCGCGCCGACGCGACCCACCAGGTCCTCCACCCCGGCGCCGAGGGTGCTGGGGTCACCGGAGTCGTCGACGCGAGGCAGCGCACCGAGGAAGTGGTGGCGGGAGGCCACGATGCCCCGGCCGGGCCGGCCCTTGGGCACGTTGACCGCCACCTTGCGGTCGATCTCGGAGTCGGACGGGTCACCGAGCCGCAGCTCGATGCGGGTGCCCAGGATGTCCTTGATCTGGCTGCGGAAGTCCATCCACCGCGAGGTGGTCGCGATGACGTGCAGACCGAAGGTGAGGCCGCGCCCTGCCAACTGGTGCAGCTCCATCTCCAGCTCGTCGAACTCGGCGCGGATCGTGCTCCACCCGTCGATGATGAGGAAGACGTCACCGTAACCGTCGTCGACCCGGCCCTCGCGCCGCCGGCGGCGGTAGGTCTCGATCGAGTCGATCTGCTGGTCACGGAAGTAGATCTCCCGCTGGTCGATGATGCCCGTGACCTCGGCGACGATCCGACGCACCACGTCGGGTTCGTTGCGGGTGGCCACCCCGGACACGTGGGCCATCGAGGTCAGCGGGGTGAACGTGCCGCCGCCGAAATCGAGCACGTAGAACTGCGCCTCGAGCGGCGTGTGGGTGAGGGCGATACCGGCCAGGACGCTGCGGGCCAGGGTGCTGCGCCCGGTGCGCGGTGCACCGACGATCGCCATGTGCCCGGCGGCCCCGCTGAGGTCGATGGTCATCACCTCACGGCGCTGCTCGAGCGGCAGGTCGACGATGCCGAGCGGCAGCACGAGGTCGCCGGCCTCCCGCCACTGCCGGCTCACCAGGCCGAGCTCGGGGTCCTCCGCCAGGTCGGGCATCAGCTGGTCCATCGAGTTGGGGACGTCCAGCGGCGGCAGCCACACCTTGTGCGCGGGGCGGCCGCGTCCCTCCATCCGGGAGACCGCGATGTCGAAGACGGCACGGGACTCCGCCGGCTCGGCGGGCGCCGGCTCCTCCGCCTCCGGCTCCTCCCGGGTGGGACTGAGCACGTGCCCCGCCGTGAACGGCACGATCTGGCCGGTCATCCGGGTGCTCGTGCCCAGCCGACCCACGCGCCGGGCCGGTGGTGGTCCGGACACGTAGGCGGCCTTGAACCGCAGCAACGTGGTCTGGTCGGGCTTGAGGTAGCCGAGTCCGGGCACGGGCGGGAGCTCGTAGGCGTCGGGCACGCCGAGCACGGTGCGTGACTCCGCCGCGGAGAAGGTGCGCAACCCGATCCGGTAGGACAGGTGCGAATCGAGCCCGCGCAACCGCCCTTCCTCCAGGCGTTGGGAGGACAGCAGCAGGTGCATGGACAGCGACCGGCCGAGCCGCCCGATCGCCACGAACAGGTCGACGAACTCCGGTTTGGCGCTGAGCAGCTCGGAGAACTCGTCACACACGATGAGCAGCGCCGGCAGCGGCTCCAGGTCGGCGCCCCCGGCCCGGGCCTTCTCGTAGTCGGTGACGTTGGCGAAGTTGCCGGCGGCACGCAGCAGCTCCTGCCGCCGGACCATCTCGCCGTGCAACGCGTCCTGCATCCGGTCGACGAGCGTGAGCTCGTTGCTGAGGTTGGTGATGATGGCGGAGACGTGCGGCATGTCCGCCATCCCGGCGAACGTCGCACCCCCCTTGAAGTCGACCAGGACGAAGTTGAGCGCCTCGGAGGAGTGCGTCATCGCCAGCCCGAGCACGAAGGTGCGGAGGAACTCGGACTTGCCGGAGCCGGTCGCCCCGATGACCAGGCCGTGCGGGCCCATGCCCTGCTGCGCCGACTCCTTGATGTCCAGCGCGATGGGTTCACCGCGCGGGCCGACGCCGATGGGCACCCGCAGCCGGTCGCGTTGCAGCCGCGGCCGCCAGGCCGCCTCCACGTCGTAGTCGCGGACGTCGCCGAGGCCGAGCAGGTCGATCAGCTCGGTCGACCCGTCCAGGGCGTCCGCGCTCTGGGCCGGCCCGCTGCCCACGGACAACGGGGCCAGTCGCCGGGCCATCGCCTCCGCCTCGGCGATGGACATCCGGTCGGCGATCCCCTCGGTGCCGCGCTGGTCCGCCTGCAGCACCTGCATCGGCACCTGCCCCGCATACGCGCCGCTCGTCTGCTCCGCGCCGAGGCTGACCCGCAGCCGCCCCCCGGCGGTGAGCTCGTCCCAGCGCTCGGGGAGCTCGAGCACGGTGACGCCGAGCACCCCGTCCTCGGTGACCAGGGCGTTGCGGGGCGGCACCTCCCCGCCGTCGACCACGAGGAGCACGTGCGGCAGCACCGGACGCTCCGCCATGCCGAACCGCGGCCGCTCCCGGAGCCCTTCGGGCAGCAGTGCCTCCAGGTCGTGGATCGAGCTGCCGACCAGTCGCGCCGGTCCGGCACCGTCCCGTTCGCGCTCGCTCTGCGCGTGCGGCAGCCACTTCACCCACTCCCAGTGGGGCAGGGCCTCGTCGCCCGCGACCACACCCACGACCAACTGCTCGGGGCTGTGCATCGCCGTCGCGGAGGCGATCATCGCCCGCGCCACCGCTCGGCTGTCCTCCTCCTCGCCGGTGACCTCGATGCGGGAGAATCCGGTCAGCGCGACCGCGACCGGAAGGTCCGGCTGGCTCCGGTGCGCGCTCAACAGCCGGTATGCGGCCGACGCGGCCACCGGGTCCAGCTGCGCCATGGGTGGGGTGTCCGGGGCCTCCAGCCGCACGCAGAGCGGTTGGGAGGACCGGCCGAGGCGCACCCGCAGGAAGTCGTCGTCGGCGGCCGACCGCTCCCAGACCCGGCTGCGCTCCTCGGCCAGGGCGGGCAGCGCGCTGGGCGGCGGGTACTGCCATCGGGCGCCCTGCCGCTGCAACGAGGCCGCCTTGCGCACCGTCTGGCGGACCTCGGACAGGTAGGCGAGGTACTCGCGACGCGCCTCGAGCACCTGGGCCGTGTGCTGCTGCCGCTGGCGCCAGCCGTTGACGCCGACGAAGCCGAGCGACGAGAGCAGGAACATCCCGCCGGCCAGCATGCCCTTGATGCCCGGCGTGGAGGCGGCGACGAACACGATCGACCCGACGCTGCCCAGCGCCGGCAACAGGTTCATCAGGAGGCTGTTGCTGCCGTCGGACGCCGGCATCTCGGGAGGCGGTTGCAGGGAGATCCGCCCGGACGGCACCTCGGGCCCCGCCTGACGCGGTTCCCGCCGCAGCGTCACGACCATGCGTCCAGCACCCTCCCGGCTCGATCGGACACCCTCACCCGCCTACGACGGGCCAACTTACCGTCTGCACCGGCCCGTCGCGTGATCGGCTCGGGCCGTCGCGCCGGAGGGTCAGACCTGCGGCGGGGGCATCTCGCGGATCTCGCGCAGCTGCTCGCGGATCCGCTCCACCTGGTCGCGGACCGCGGCGACCGTGGGGTCGTCCTCCTCCTCGAGGTCCCCCTCCATCTTCGCCCGGACCGACTCCGCGCCCCGCTGCGACTGCTCGCGAACCCGCTCGGCCTCACGGGAGTCGTCCTCGCCGGAGATGACCGCCTGGACCGACGTCTGGCCCAAGTCGATCCGCTGCTGCAGCCGCACCCAGTCGGGGCCCATCTCCCCACGCCGGGCCCGGTCGGCCCGCTCCTCGTCGCCCCGCGCCATCTCCTCGCGCCAACGCGCCAGCTCCACGCTCTGCTCGCGGGCGGAACGCTGCAGCTCGTCGGCGGTGCTCTCCATGCTGCGGACGATGCGGTTCAACTCTTCGAACTCGTGCTCGTATGCCATGGGTCGGCCCTACACCTCGACGCCGAACTTGTTGGCGGCCGCCGTGTCGATGTGCCGGCCGGTGTCCATGTTGGTCACCGTGGTCACGGCCTTGAGGACCAGCGCCAGGAGGTTGAGGATCTGGGCGAGCAGGTGCATCGCCTCGATGAACTCCTTGACCGCGTTCAGGACTCGCTCGACGGCCCGGTAGCCGCGGCTCATCTTGTCCCAGAACTCCTTGATGTGCAGCGCCACGTCGGCGCCGCCGGCGAGCCAGCCGACGACCGGGATGCTGGCCTCGACGGCGAGCCGGGTGAGCAGGTCACCGAGGAAGGAGATGACGACCGCGATGATGTTGGCCGCGCCCTTGGCCACCGAGATGAGCGCCTTGCACAAGCGCGCGATCAGGGCGCAGCCCTCGGCATACGTGTTGTAGTTCTCCCCGACACTGGTCATCCGCTCACGGAACGCGTCGCCGCTGTCGCCCACCCAGACGTCCACGGTCTGGGTGGGCAGTGAGGTGAAGTTGGTGCCCACCCCCTTGGACGCCTCGCCGGCGTTCAGCCAGGCGACCCGGGCCTTCTCCAGCTCGGTCCAGTCCCCCACGATGGGCTTGACGATCTCCTCCAACGGGCTGATGCCGAAGGCTTTGCGGCAGAAGGCGTTCACCGACCCGAGGAGCAGGCCTGCGCTGGCCTCGAGCTCCTTGGAGAAGTCCGTGGTGTCCACCTCACCCGGCGTGGCCAAGGACGACTCCGGGCCGACCATCTCGACAATGCTCACCAGCCTTCTCCCTTCTCCGCCCAGGTGATCGAGCCGTCGTTGGACGGCCCGTTTGCTGCCTGGGTCACGTCGTGGTGCAG
>CAYRLV010000046.1:0-15948 GCA_964425155.1 uncultured Ornithinicoccus sp.
TCCAGCGACTACCACGGCACGGGCAAGCTCAACCGGCTCGGGGAACGCCTCACCTCGCCGGAGGTGTTCGCGCGGCTGCAGGCGCAGTCAGCGCCCCGCTGACCCGGCGCGCCGGGGCCCAGCAAGAAGCCGGGCATCCACATGGTGGGCGGCGTTCCGGGTAGATTCCCCAGCGTCACGCCTCGGCGAGGAAGGGATGGGGGTGCGGTGGACACGACGGCAGGGGGTCGCGGCCAACAGGAGAACCGACAGAGCTATTGGGACCGCTTCTACGCCGAGCGGGCGACCGCGGCCCGGCCGCTCCCGTCGCAGTTCGCCACCTTCGTGGCCGGCGAGCTCGAGCACCCACATCGGATCATCGAGTTCGGGTGCGGCGCCGGCCGGGACAGCGTCTTCTTCAGCAGTCACGGGCACGACGTGACGGGGATCGACGCGTCGACGGAGGCCGTGTCGCGCTGCCGAGAGCTGACCGCGCGCCTCGGTCTGACGGCCGAGTTCGTCGTCGCGTCGGTGACCGACCCGTCACTTCCGTCCCAGGTGCGTTCCACCGGCGGGCCGACGGTCATCTACGCCCGCTTCTTCCTGCATGCCGTCACCGAGGAGGAGCAAGCCGCGTGGTTCGAGGCGGCCCGTGCGCTCACCGTTCGCGACGACCTCCTGGCCGTCGAGTACCGCACCGTCCGGGATCGATCCCACGAGAAAGTGACCCGGACTCACTACCGCCGCTTCATCGACCCGGTCGCCTTCAACGGCGAGGCTGCGGAGCGAGGCTTCCGCGCGGTGTACGCCGTGGAGGGCTTCGGTTTCGCGAAGTACCGGCAGGACGACGCGTACGTGGCGCGGGGCCTGTTTCGCCGCGTCTGACCAGCTGCTTGGCCGTTCGGCGGACACCCGGGGCCACGCTCCTCGTCTTGTAGGCTACGCCGGGAGAAAGCCCGGTCGGTCGTGGGCGGGAGCTGTCAGCCAGTCGAGAGAGAGCGATTCATGCACCTGCGCCTCAAGCAGGCCGTTGCTGCTGCACGAGACCCCCGGAAGGCGCTGCGCCGCGCCCGCAGCTCACCGAAGGTCCGTCGCGCCGGTGCACGGGTGGTTCGCGAAGCGCGACGCGTGGTGCCCATCCCGCCGGTGTTGTCGGTCGTCGTCCCCGTCTACAACGTCGAGGACTACCTGCAGGAGTGCCTCGAGAGCCTGCTCCGCCAGTCCCTCGTGCGGATGGAGATCATCGCGGTCAACGACGGCTCGACCGACCGGTCCGGGGAGATCCTGCGCGACATCGCGCGCCGCAACCCGAGGGCGATCCGCGTCATCGAACAGCCCAACCAGGGACTGGGCGCGGCACGCAACACCGGCATCGCGGCGGCGCGAGGACGCTTCCTCACCTTCGTGGACTCGGACGACCTGGTGCCCGCCACCGCATACAAGGTCATGGTGCGCACCCTGCGCAGGACTGGTTCGGATTTCGTCGCCGGGTCCGTCCAGCGGCAACGGGTTTCCCAGCGCTACAAGACCTCTTGGGTGTATGACGTCCACGAGCGAGACCGCCTGGGTGTCACGATCGACGACTTCCCCCCGGCGATCTACGACTGCTTTGCCTGGAACAAGGTCTATCGGACCGAGTTCTTTCGCGAGCACGTCGGGAGCTTCCCGGAGGGCGTGCTCTACGAGGACCAGGTGCCCAGCGCGAAGGCCTACCTGGCTGCTCGATCTTTCGACGTCCTGCAGAAGGTCACCTACTACTGGCGACTGCGGGTCACCGGCGACTCGATCACCCAGACGACCAGCGACCTGAAGAACCTGCAGGACCGGCTGACCGTGCAGCGCGAGGTCAACGACCTGCTCAAGCGCAGCGGCAAGGACGAGGTGCGACGCACCTGGTTGAGCGAGAGGGTCATCGGCAACGACGTCACCCTCTACACGCGTGACGTCGACCGCAGCTCCGCGGACTACTGGGAGTTGCTGCGCACCTGGGCCCAGACCCTGTTCGACGAGGCCGATTGGACGCAGTTGCACCGGGCCAAGACGTCCAAGCGCCTGCTCGCGTGGTTGGTTGCGCACGGGTCGCGGGACCAGGTGGCCGAGTTCGTGCAGTATGAGCGGGACAACCCCGGCGGCTTCCCCACCAGCGTGGTGGACGGCAACGTCGTCGCCGAACTCCCGTTCCGGCAGGACGAGGGACTCGGTGTGCCGCCTGAGCTCTACGTCATGAGCGAGGAGCAGTTCGTCCTCGACTCCAGCGTGCGCCGACTGCGGTGGCTGGACTCCCGGCGGCTGGAGATCACGGCCTGGGCCTACCTGCGCTTCCTCAACCTCGACGACCTCCCCTCCGAGACTCTCGTGCTCCTGCGCAACGCGGAGACGGGAGAGGAACGCACGTTTCCGGTCGAGCCGCGCAGCGACCTACGCGTCACCGAGCGAGTCCGCCACACCTGGATGCCTTACGACAAGGCGGGTTTCACCGCCGTGCTCGACGTGGCCGATCTGTTCGCCCACGCCGTGCAGGCCACGGCCGACACCGACGAAGACGAAGACGGGGAGCCGGAGGATCAGGGACGGGCAGACGAGTGGGAGGTCTGGGCCCGAGTCACCACGGCTGGCATCACCCGTGAGGCACCACTCGTGTCCGCAGTCACGAACGGCTCCACGCGGATGCCGATGGCCAGCCGGTCGGTCGACGGCGTGCTGGTGTTGCCGCAGTGGCGCGACGGAGTCCTCACCCTGCGGCCGCTCCACCTGCGGGTCGTGGCGGACCGAGTCGAGTTGCGGGACCGCGTCTTCCGGGTCGAAGGGACACTGGTCGGCCCGGCGACACACGGCAGACTGACCCTGCGCGGCAACCTTCGTGGGGCGACGTTCGAGTCGTCGGCTCCCATCCGGGTCGAGGGCACTCGCTTCACCGCCGAGGTGCCGGTCCCGCCACTCCCCGAATTGCGTCGCGGGGACCTCGTCGCGTGGTCGCCGCGGGTCGAGGTCGAGGACCAGCGCCGGCACATCGGCTGGGGCACCGAGGACGTGACCACCACGCTGGACGGCACCAGTGGACTGCGTGTCCGAAGGACGTTGCACGGCATCCTCGCGCTCGAGGAGCGGACCCACTTCTTCGGAGTTGACGACATCGCGGTGGATGATCAGGACCTGGTCATCACCGGACAGGCATCCGGCGTCGCGCTGACGTCGATCACGTTGGTCAGCAAGCGTTCCGAGTTGCCAGCCACGTCCCTGACGGTCGAGGGCGCGCGGTTCACCGCCCGCGTGTCGCTGACCCGCAGCGAGTGGGGCGGACCGCAACTGCCGATTCCCGTGGGCACCTACTCGATCATGGCCGGCTACCAGGAGCTCCACGACTCGGCGGAGCCCGGATCGGTGAGACGCCCGCAGCGGCTGCGGGCGGACCGGCCCCTGATCGAGCGGGCTCCGTTCGATCTGCACGACCACACCCTTCAGGTCGGCATCACCGAGAAGCAGCAGGTCTGGCTGCAGGTTCGTCCGCCACTGGCGATCGATGAGGCCAGCCCCTATCACCAGAACCGTTTGCAGCGGACCGTCTACGAGCCTGCCCGGCACGCAGAGAGGGAGGAAGCCGTCCTCTTCGAGGCGTTCAAGGGCCAGTACGCCGCCTGCAACCCACTCGCGATCTGCACCGAGCTCCAGCGGCGGGGTTCCGACCTCGCGCTGTACTGGAGCGTGGCGGACCTGTCGGTGCCCGTGCCGGACGGGACTACTCCGGTCGTCAAGCTGAGCAAGGAGTGGTACGAGAAGCTCGGCCGGGTGCGGTATCTGGTCAACAACAACAACTTCCCGAAGTTCTTCCGGAAGGCGCCGGGGCAGACGTATCTGGAGACCTGGCACGGCACTCCGCTGAAGCGGATCGGCCACGACATCCACAAGATCCTGTTCAGCTATCGCAACTACCTGGACACGATGGATCGCGAGGCGGCTACCTGGGACTACCTGATCTCACCCAACGAGTTCAGCACCGCGATCTTCCCCCGGGCCTTCGCCTACCCGGGTCCGGTCCTGGAGACGGGCTATCCCCGCAACGACGTGCTCGTCAACGACCCTGGTCCGGGAGCCGAACGCGTGCGTTCGCTCTTCGGCATCGAGCCGGAGCAGCGCGTCCTCCTCTACGCGCCCACGTGGCGCGACGACCAATACGCCAACAAGCCAGGTGAGTACCAGAGCGTCGTGCATCTGGACATCGCTCGCGTGCGCGAAGAACTCGGCGATGACTTCGTCGTGCTGGTGCGAGGTCACTCCAACACGCTGGCGCACGGAGCGAGCGTGTTCGGTGAGGGCGTCGTCGACGTCACCCGCTACCCGGACATCAACGACCTCTACGCCGCGGGCGACGTGCTCGTCACCGACTACTCCTCGGTGATGTTCGACTACGCCGTCACGGGGAAGCCGATCCTCTACCTGGTGCCCGACCTGGCCGACTACCGGGACCGGGTCCGCGGGTTCTACTTCGACTTCGAGCAGGAGGCACCCGGCCCGCTCCTCAGCAACACCGATCAGGTCATCGCCGCCCTACGTGACCTGGATGGAGTGAAGGGCCAGTACTCCGCTCGCTACGCCGACTTCCGCGCACGCTTCAACGGGCTCGAGGACGGCGGCGCGTCCGCCCGGGTGGTCGACGCCGTCTTCGGGACGGGTGACACCGACTCGACCCCAGGGGCGTGAGATGAGGGAGTCCCGGAAGCGCGCGGTGGAGCGGCTGGAGCGCGACAACGCGGCACTGCGCGAGAGCCTCGAGCGGGCGCAGGCCGAGATCGAGCAGTACCGACTCCAGGACGTTCCCTCGGACCTCGGCTACCTGTTCATCGTGACGTACGGGCGCACCGGTTCCACCCTGCTCCAGGGGATTCTCAACGCCATCCCCGGCTACCTGATCAGGGGCGAGAACCGGGCCATGCCCTATCGCCTGTACCGCTATCACCGGGCTTCGGAGGTGGTGCGCCAGGACTTGGCGCGGCCCCATGCCCTCCCGCCGACGCATCCCTTCTTCGGCATCGACGGATACCGCGACGACCTCGCCTTCCGTGACATGCGCAAACTCATGCTCGACACCATCTTGCGTCCCGAGCCCGACACCCGGGTCACCGGCTTCAAGGAGATCCGGTGGAACCAGAAGGATGTTCGCCGCTACGCGCGGTTCCTGGCCAAGGTGTTCCCCGAGGCGCGATTCGTCGTGAACACCCGGGACCACGCGGCGGTCGGACAGAGCAAGTGGTGGGCCAGGAACCCGGACGTGGAGTCGGAGCTGCAGCAGCGCGAGGACTACGTGTTCGCGGTCAAGGAAGACATGGGCGACCGGGCCTTCCACGTCCACTACGACGACTACGTCGAGGACCCGGACCGGCTCCGGGAGTTGTTCGCGTGGCTCGGCGAAGAATTCGATCGCCGAAGGATCGACGACGTCCTCGCCCGGAGACACTCCTACTGAGGGTCGCGGCGCTCGAGGGTGGCTCGCACCCGTCGTCTCAGCCGTCCGGCCGAGGACCGGAGGGCAGACGTGAGCGCCCTAGGGCTCTGGAGCCTGGCGGCGCCGGTGCTGTCCGACGGCTTCTTGGTGTTCGCCGCCAGTTCCTGGCGCAACCGGGTTGTCTCGCGTCTGGCCCGCTCGGCCCGGTCATGTTCGTCCCGCAGTTTCCCGAGCAGCGTGGGGATGACATCCAAGGCGATGTCGAGGACGTCCTCGGTCGAGACGTCCTCGGGCGCCACGGCCTCCGGTCGGGCCGGGGACGGATCCAACTCAGCGAGATCGCCCAGCACCCTGACCCCCGATGCGCCGAGCCACTTCTGGGTCACGAGGGCGCGCTCACCGAGGCGGTCTCGTGCGGCGTCCGCCAACGCGATCTTCCGGCCGCCCCGAGGCACGAGCAGGTCGTGTGCCAGCAGCTCGCGGATCCACCGGTAGGGGACGTACCAGCGCGACTCGTCCACCCGGAGCGCCTCGCGGAGGCTGGGACCCACCAGCTCGAGGAACCGCGCACTCTCCGCGCCGACGGACTCGTTCGCTGTCGCCGTCGTGGTGTCGAACGGGGTCGGGTCGAGGTCACAGGCGGCACAGAACCGCTGCCACAGCAGGTCGGGGCCGGCCCCCCTCGGGGGCACGGTGACCACGGTGACGTGGTCGGTGCCCACCACGTCGCACCACGGTGGCAGGGCCACGCTCGGGTCGAGGGTCTGCCAACACCACCGCGGGTTGACTCCGGTGTCCAGGTCCGCGACGAACGCGCTCAGGGGTTTGGCGGTCCCGAGCTTGGCGGTCTCCTGCCAAGCGCCGGGCACGGCCGAGGTGAGGTCGCGAGCCGTGAAGATCACCCGCACGTCGGGTGCGTTCAGCGCGGACACGAGAGCGGCGATCTGGGCGGGGGCGGCCATGGTGAACCACTCGCAACTGAGGATGACGGGCCCGTCCCAGGCGTGGATCTGGGCCAGAAGGCGATCCGTCGTCGCGACGTGCTGGGCTCCCGGCTTGACCGACCGGGTCCAGGTCGAGATGTCGTTGTGGTCCAGGGGCCGCCGGCCCGGCAACAAGGTTCCGTGGTCGCGCAGACGGGTCTGGTTCTGCCACAACAGGGTCTGCAGATATGTCGTACCGGACTTCGGTGCTCCGATGTGCAGATACACGCAGCCGGCCATGACCCGACTATAGGGGTCGCGGCGGGTGCCCCGGACCGGCCCGCGCACTGTTAGATTCGGCTCGTGTCGACCTCCCTCCCGCGCGGCAACTACCTGTTCGGGGTGCGTGCCGTCCGGACGACCTACGGCGGCCGGACGATGGCCATGCTGACCCGGTCTCGACTGTTCACCCAGGCCGGCGTGTCGTCCACCGTCCTGACGTTCGACTCCTATGACGGCTACGCCCGGGAGGAAGCCGAACTGCGCCGCACCGGGCGCTTGGGGGACGACGTGCGTCTCCTGAACATCTACGACTACTACCGACACCACGACTGGCCGGAGACCGGGCAGAGCGGGGAGTCCCTCCCGGAGTTGTCGGGGGATGCGCCCGAGGCAGAGGTGTATCCGGACGGCACCCCGTGGCGTCTGACCCACCACGGTGAGGACACGTTCCACGACTTCCAGCGTGCCGACGGTTCGGTGTTCCTGCGCGCCCCGGCCGACCTGGTCAACCGACCGGACAAGGGGGCGGGAGGCGTCCTCGCCGTCGACCGGAACGGCCAGGTCGTTCGGACGTTCGACGACGCGTCACAGTGGTTCCAGGACTGGGTCCTGCACCTGAGGGGCGCTCGCGAGCAGCCCACCTTCCTCATGCTCGAGGACTTCTTCCTCTCGCATCTGCTGAGCCCCTTCGAGGCGCCGGACGTCCACGAGATCCTGTCGGTCCACGTGCCCCACACCAACACGCCGCGGCGCTGGGACTCGAGCCTGAACCGGAAAGCGGCCTCGGCCTTCAACCGGCTCGCCGACGTGGACGCGGTCGTCCTGCTCACCGACCGCCAGCGGGACGACGTGCGCGCCCGTTACGGTCCACGCAACCACCTCTTCACGATTCCCAACCCCATCGAGGTGCCCGACCCTCCGACACCCGTCCCTCCGCGTGACCCCGCCCGGTTCATGGTCATCGCCCGGTTGGAGCGAGGCAAGCGCGTGGAGCAGACCATCGACGCGTTCGCCGCGGTGCATGCCAGGTTGCCTCAGGCACGCCTCGACATCGCCGGCGACGGGCCGGAGCGGGACCGGTTGCAGCGACACATCGACGCCTCCGGGCTGTCCGGGGTGGTCACCCTGCTGGGCCACGACCCGGTGGCTCGCGAACGCCTGTGGTCCGTGTCCGGTCTGGTGCTGACGACGGCATACGAGGCCTTTCCCCTGGTGGTCCTCGAGGCCATGAGCCGGGCCTGCCCCGTGGTGAGCTACGACGTCAAGTACGGACCACGGGAGATGCTCGAGGACTGCGGTCTGATCGTCAAGGACGAGGACGTCCGCGGCATCACCCGAGCGATGCTGCAACTCGTGGAGGACCCGGACCTGGTTGCGCGGCTCGGTCGGAACGGACGGAAGGCGGCCGAGCGCTATGCGCCGGACCGGGTCCTGGCGCAATGGGGCGACGTGCTGGAGCAAGCGGTTCGGATGCGTCCCGAGCGGGTGTCGGTCCGTGACCAGGGCCTGACCGTGCGCACGGTCGAGCTGCAACCCTCGTCCTCGCCCACCGCAGACCCAGGACCGGACCCCGGCTACGACGAGGAGCAGTTGGTGGTCGAGGTCGATCTGAACGTCGGCCTGGAGGGGCCGGAAGGGTGGGAGCGCGACCTGGTCATCGGCATGGAAGCCGTGCGGATCGACACGGGAGAGCGGCGATCCGTGCCCTGTGAGGTCGACCATCTGGGCGGCTCGACGCATCGCGTGCGAGCCAACGTCCCGGTCAGGGATCTGTGCGAATCGGGCGCCGCCGTGCGCGACTTCCGATTCCGGGTGTCCTTCACCTGCCGCAACGCCGGCTGGGCCAACTACATCACGCGCGCCGATCGAAAGGCTCCCGTGCAGGAACTGTTCCACGACGGCTACGGGCGGCTCACCCTCCGGGCGGGGAACTTCTCGAGTCGCTGAGCTCGTCGGCGGCCTTCTGGCTCCGGCGTCGGGGTAGGGGGGCCTCCCCGAGGAAGACGGTCCGGGCGACTCGCTCGGCCGCGTGTCCGTCGTCGAACTCACAGAAGGTGGCTCGGAATCGCTCCAGTGCGGCCCGGGAGTCGGCGCCCTCGAAGACTCGCTCGTCAAGGATCTTGGCCAGTTCGGGCTCCGTGCGTGCCACGGCGCCCGGTGGCTCGGCCAGCAGGTCGAAGTAGGTGCCTCGCACATCGCGATACGTATCCCAGTCGGGAGCGTAGATGACGATCGGACGTGCGAGGTTCGCGAAGTCGAACATGATGCTCGAGTAGTCCGTGACGAGGACATCCGCAGCGAGCATGAGTTGCACGACGTCCTCGTGGCGGGAGACGTCGAGCACCCCGGCGCGCTGTGTGATGTCCGCCGACTCGCCCGTCTCACCGTAGAAGTAGTGACTGCGTGCCAAGAGGACGACGTCACGCCCCAGGCGGCCGGCCAGAGCACCGAGGTCGAGGCGCAGACGGAAGGCGGGGTCGTAGTCGCGATACGTCGGGGCGTAGAGGACTGCGAGCTGGTCGTCGCGGAGCCCGAGCGCTCGTCGCGCGGCCGCGACGGCGGCGCCGTCAGCACGCACCAGGGCGTCGTTGCGTGGGTAGCCGCTCTCCAGGGTGGTGAAGTTGCTCGGGAAGGCGCGCTCCCACACGAGCGTCGAGTACGTGTTGGCGGAGAGGTTGTAGTCCCACCGGTCGGAGCGGCGCAGGAGCTTGGCGAAGTCCATGTCACCCGCCGCCGCGGGGTGGTCCATGAGGTCGAGCCCCATGTGCTTGAGGGGGGTGCCGTGCTGGGTCTGCACGTGGATCTGGCCCGGACGCTTGACGAGCCGGTTGGGGAAGTTGACGTCGTTGATGAAGTACGTCGCACGAGCCATCGTCTGCCAGTAGCGCCGGGTGCCGGGGACGACCGCGTCGATGCCCTGGGGGAGCGAGTCGAGCAAGTGCCGCCGGACGATCCACACTCCGTGCACGTGGGGAGCGACCTCGAGCATCGCGTCGTAGATGGCCTTGGGGTTGCCCGTCACTCCTCGGTTCCAGAGGGAGGCGTAGACGGCCAGGTTGGGATCCAGTGGGCGGCGCTGCAGAGCGCGGTATTCCAGTAGTGCCCCTGCCGTGCGCACCTTGCTCTGGCCGCGGAGGGATGTCCGGCGTGCTTTCCGCACTGCCGCGGAGGCTCGTTGCCGGGTGACCCGGGCGCGCTTCAGCGACTGGAACAGCCGGTAGTCGCCCTGGTAGAGGAGGCGGTGCAGCATGGCGTCCGTCCGGCTCTTGGGGTGGGCGGCTTCCCGTGAGCCATAGCGACGGAGCTGCTCGGACGCCCGGCGGAAGAACTCGGGACGGTCGGCGGCGGAGACCCGTGTCCCCTTGCGCAGCACGGTGAGGTAGTGCCCTGCCATGCGCTCGGAGAACAGCGGCTGCCAGTGGGCCAGGTCCGGCCGGCTCTCCAAGAAGGCGAAGACACGCTGCCACTGGTCGAAGGCGTCGAAGTGGCGTCGGGAGCGGGTCCCCAGGATGCTGCCGTGCCGCCGCTGCCGGTAGTGGACGCAGACGTGGGGCAGCGCGGCGAGGGACCGAGCGGTCAGCAGTCCGCGGTGGGTCCACAAGGTGTCCTCGTAGTAGCCCTCGGGGAAGGCCAGCCCCTCGCGCAGCAGGAAGTCCCGTCGGCACACCTTGTTCCATGCCACCTGGAGGAGCTGGAAGATCTCCGGATGCCCCTCCGCCACGAACGGCCCTGAAGCCAGGTCCTCCAGGATGTCGTGCCGGACGTTGCGCCGCACTCGACCGTCCCAATAGGTCCTGGCGTGGTCGAGCAGCAGCACGTCGGGGTCGTCGTTGCGCCTGATGGCGCGCTCGATCCGGCGCAACGCGCCGGGCGTCAGCGAGTCGTCGCTGTCCAGGAACAGCACGTACTCGCCGGTTGCCTTCTCCAGTCCCGCATTGCGGGCTCGGCCGAGCCCGACGTTCTCCTCCAGGTGAAGCACGCGAACGCGCGTGTCGCTGCGGGCGTAGCGGTCCAGGATCTCCGGGGAATGGTCCGGCGAGCAGTCGTCCACGGCGATGACCTCGAGGTCCGACTGGTCCTGCCCCAGCACACTGTCCAGGCACTCCTCCAGGAAGGCCTGGACCTGGTAGACGGGGATGATGACCGAAAGGAATGGGCTCGGCATCCTGGTCACGTCCTGCTTCGGCTGCGCCGCCGGGTCGGTGTCACAGCGTGCCGAAGGCGCGACCACGGGCCCGGGCGGGCGTTCGTCGGCGCCGACGTCGGCGTCGCGGGGCCTCGCGCGGGGGCGTTGCCACCTGTGGGTTGTCCGCTCCCCGTCAACTCCTCGGTCACCCGACGGCGCGCCTGGCGTCGTGCGCGTCGCGCGGCCGCCCGGGTGTGATCACGGGAGAGCGCGATCGCCTCGGAGAAGTCCCGGGTGTAGCGGGCGGCGAGGTCGTCCAGGGCGCGTTGGATCGACGGATCCTGCAGGCTTCCCTCTGCGCCGGACAACAGCGACCACGCCTCGTCCGCGAGGTCGCGCAACCACGTCGGCACGGCCCGGTCCTGCCAGGTGGCTCGCACCCGCCTCAGGTCGGAGTCGATGAACTTGTCGATGGGGTGCCGCCGCGCGGTGATGTCGCTGGTGAACTGCAGGTGGAGGGCCGAGGCGGCCTCGCCCAGGCAGGTCCGCCAGTCCGCCAGCAGATCCGGGTAGCGCAGGAAGATCCGGGGGCGGCCGCGGGTGATCCGCTCGTTGATGAGGGAGCAGTTGACCCACCCTGCGAGGTTCGCGATCTCACCGGCAGCACGTTCGTCGGCGCTCTTCTTGCCCGAGTAGTACTCGTCTCGACTGCCCACCACCTCAGCGGGGTGGCGCAGCATCGTGAGGCAGACGGTCTGGGCACCTGACAGCGCGGCGGTTTCCTCCCACAGGTCCAGGAACCAGAACGTCCGTGGGTCCTTGATCACCAGGTTCCCGGCCTCCAACTGGCCCGGTAGCCAGTCGCGCAGCCGGTCGCGGTGCACGGGACGCGATCCGATGCGACGCAGCGACTCCTCGACGCCCGGGCGGGTGTCGAGCGCGGTGGCGTCCCCTGCCGCGAGCAGCGACGCGTGGAAGTCCACCACCCACCGTGACTCGTAGAAGCCACGTGGATTGGACCGGTTGGCCTGCACCTCGGGCTGGGGCACGAGGTAGCCGAGCCTGCTCAGGGCACCAGCGACCGTGCTCGTGCCACTGCGTCCGGCACCGGTGACCACCACCACCTGGTGGGGCAGTGGCGGGGCCCCGGGGGGTGACGCGGCCATGCAGCCTCCGACGATCGAGAACACGGTCGCCCGAGACGATACCCTCAGCCGGGGCCCGACTCGATTCTGGGCGCGCCTCCGGTCCCGAGACAGGCGTGAATCCTGGAGGACGTTTCAGCGCCCGGCGCGCGCGGGTCACCATCCCACCCGTCGAGCCTTATGCTGGACGCCCAGTCCTGCACCGCACGAGAGGATGTTGCATGGCCGTCGCCTCCGGTCGAGAGGACGCGTCACGGGCCGCCCCCGGTGGCACCCGTCGTCTGGTCATCGTCTCCGGAGCGGGGCGGTCCGGCACCAGCACGGTCGCGGGTTCCCTCAAGTACCTCGGTTACGTCGTCCCACCTCCGGAGCTGAAGGCCAACGCGGCTAACCCCCGGGGCTATTTCGAGCCCACCTGGGCCATCGGCTTCCACAAGCGCCTCCTGACCAAGGCGTCGATCCACACGATGGACTCTCGGCCCTGGGCGGAAGAGCTGGTGGCCAAGGCCGTGGCAGCCGGGACGTTCCAGGAGCAGTTGACCGCGCGACTGGAACAAGCCTTCGAGTCGGGCGACCACCTCGTGGTGAAAGACCCTCGTGCCTTCTGGGCCCGCGACCTGTGGCTGGAGGCTGCCCGGGCCGCCGGCGCCGAGACGTCCTTTCTCACCATGCTGCGTCACCCCGCGGAGGTGATCGGCAGCAGGGACACCTATTACGCCTCCAAGAAGCCGGAGGAGGAGCGACTCACCGGCTTGATCCGAAATCTCGCGGGCTGGATCAACTCCACGCTGGTCAACGAGCGGACGTCACGTGGGCACGCGCGGGCGTTTCTGATGTACGGCGACCTGCTGACGGACTGGCGCTCCGCCATGACCTCGGTCGACCAGGCCCTCGGTCTGGAGTTGCCTCAGGACCAGCTGACCTCCTCGAAGCACGAGATCGACGAGTTCATCGATCCGAGCCTGTATCGCGTGCGGGTCACCTGGGACGACCTGCGCCTGCCGGCCACGATGCAGAACGTCGCGCAGCGGGTGTGGGACCGGTTGACGCGTGAGGACCGGGTCGGCCTCGACGTCGACGAGGCAGCGGCGGCCGATCTGGACGAGGCCGCCGCCGAATACCGCCAGCTGTTCACCGAGGCCGTGGCGCTGGCGACCGACGAGATCAACACGCGCACCCGACAGGCCCGCCAGGCCACCCGCCGGAAGGTGACCCAGGAGCTTCGTGAGAAGTACGAGCAGGAGGGCCTGCAGCTCGACGATGCACGTCCGTCCAGCGTGACGACGTCGCGCGATCGTCGGACAGCAGCACCTCGCCGCCGCGTCACGACGGAGGGTCTGTCGCGACGAGTCCGTGACACGTCCTCTCGCCTCGCCGACCAGGCAGCAGCGCGCCTGCGCCGCCGTGCCGGTGAGAGGTGAGCGGGTGCACGGTCGGCGGCACGACTTCCGGGTCCCGGAGGAGGCGCGATGCGGCTGAGCATCCCGGCCCCGCTGCGTCACCTCTCGCGCAAGCTCCGCAAGATCCGACAGTTCGAGGCGCGCAACTACTGGTACACCCGGCCGGTCGATCCCGACACGGTGCTCTACGAGGCCTACGCGGGCGGGGGCATGCTCTGCAACCCCGAGGCGATCTTCCGCGACCTCCTGGACGACCCGGACTTCGCCCACCTCAAGCACATCTGGGCCCTCCGTGACGTGAAGGGGCACCCGGAGGTGACGGCAGAGTTCTCGTCGCACCCGAGGGTCACGTTCGTGGAGGTGCACTCCAGCCGCTACTTCCACGCCCTTGCGACCAGCAAGTACCTCGTCAACAACGCCGCCTTCCCTCCCGCCTTCATCAAGCGCGAGGAGCAGGTGTACCTCAACACCTGGCACGGCACTCCGCTCAAGACGATGGGCTACCACGCACCGGGTGGCGGGCCGGACGCGGCCAACGTGACCCGCAACTTGGCGGCGGCAGATTACCTGCTGTCCTCCGGCCCCTACATGACCGAGCGCTTGTACGAGCAGGCCTACCGGCTGATCAACATCTTCTCCGGGCGGATCGTCACCGAGGGATTCCCTCGGATCGACCGGCAGTCAGAGGTCGATCCGCTGGCCGTGCAGCAGGAGCTGCGGCGGGCGGGGACCCGGGTCCGGCCCGGAGCGCGCATCGTGCTCTACGCGCCGACGTGGCGGGGCGAGTCGTCCCGTTCGCCGGTCAACGACGTCGAGGCGCTCGGTCGGCGCGTTCGGGAGCTTTCGGCACTGCTGCCGGACGATCTCCAGGTGCTGCTCAAAGTCCACCAGCACGTCCATGAGTATGCGGTGGAGCACCCCGACCTGGACGGTGTCCTGGTGCCCCACCACCTACCGACGAACCAGGTGCTCGGCGTCACTGACGTTCTCGTGACGGACTACTCGAGCATCTTCTTCGACTTCCTCGCCACCGAGCGTCCGATCGTGTTCTTCACCCCTGACCGCTCGGACTACGAGCGTGAGCGTGGGGTCTACCTGAGCACCGACGAGCTGCCGGGTCCCACGACCGCGACGGTGGCCGAGTTGGCGCAGCTCGTCCGGGCCAGCGGAACCGGCGACGCCGACGACCCGCTGCTGACCCACGCAGATGCCTACAAGGTGGCTCGCAAACGGTTCGTGCCGCGTGACGACGGACACGCCACGGGGCGGATCATCAACGCGGTGTTCCGTGGTCAGGCGCAGGGGCTCGACGTGAAGCCGATCTCCCGTGACGGGCGTCCCAGGATCCTCGTCTACGCCGGTGGCCTGCGGCCCAACGGCATCACCGCCTCGGTGATGAACCTGTTGGCCAATCTGGACTACACGCGGTTCGACGTCTCGGTGTTCTACAACGCCGCCCTGGCGCGGGATGCGAGACCCAATGCCGCCGCCATCCCTGAACCGGTCCGACTGATCCCTCGCCTCGGTGGCATCACACCGAGCCAGCTGCTGCGCCGGCACCGACGGAAGCTGCAGGAGGTCGGCATCGACGCCCGAGGCCTCAACCTCCGCGCGATGGACCGCGTCTTCACCGACGAGTGGCGTCGGTGTTTCGGGGACAGCGAGTTCGATCACATCGTGGACTTCAGTGGCTACGCGCCGTTCTGGTCCTTCCTGCTCAGCAAAGGGAAGGCGCGCGAACGCGCCATCTGGATGCACTCCGACATGCGGGCCGATCAGGTGCGGAACGTGGAGGGCCACAAGCCGCACGAGTCCAACCTGAGGGCGGTGTTCAGCACGTACGCCCTCTACGACCACTTGGTATCGGTCTCGCCCAGCCTCGCCGAGGTGAACGCGGAGCGTCTGGCCCTCCCGGATGGGGACGCACGCTTCACCTTTGCCCGTAACACGCTGAATCAGCGGCGGATCCAACGGCTGGCCTACGGGTCCGCGGCCGCCCACTCCGCGCTCACCGAAGCCCTCACCTCGCTCGACGGTGATCTGGCGACGACGATGGAGGCCCTGGCGGCCCACTACGGGCTCTCCACCGTCCAGGACGAGCTCAGCCGGCTCCGGACCATCGAGGCAGTCATCCCACCGATGCCGGGGACGTTCACCTTCGTGGCGGTCGGCCGACTCTCGCCGGAGAAGAACTACGAACGGTTGATCCGCGCCTTCCACGTCCTCCATCAGAGCCATCCGGATACTCGCCTGATCATCCTGGGTGGCGGCCCCTTGGAGGCGAGCCTCAGAGGTCTGTGTGCCGAACTCGGTCTCAAGGGCGTCGTCACCTTGGCCGGGCAGCAGTCGAACCCCTACGTCGTCATGGCCAGGTCGGACTGCCTCGTGCTGTCCAGCAACTACGAGGGCCAGCCCATGGTCTTCCTCGAGGCGTTGACCGTGGGCATCCCCGTGGTGACCACTCGGTTCCCCTCCGTGCGGGACTCGCTTCCGGAGGGCACCGGGCTGGTGGTGCCGCAGACCGTCGACGGACTGGCCGAGGGTATGGCAGCGGCTCTTCGAGGTGAGGTGCCCAACCCTCCGTTCGACGCGGACGCCTACAACCGAGAGGCCGTGCAGGAGTTCTATCGCGCCATCGGCGTCGAGGCATGAC
>CAYRLV010000047.1:0-15832 GCA_964425155.1 uncultured Ornithinicoccus sp.
AGCGACTGGGTCATCGCGTGCACCCCGGCCTTGCTCGCGCCGTAGGCGGGCACCTGCGGCTCGCCGCGGTAGGCCCCGCGCGACCCGACCGTGACGACGCGACCCCGGGGGAGGCCGTCGGCAGGCTCGACGTCGAGCATGTGCCGGGTCACGAGGTAGGTCACGTTGGCGGTGCCCAGCAGGTTGACGTCGGTGGTCCGCCGCCAGCCGTCCACCCACTGCTCGTATGACGAGTGCTCGACACTGAGGTCGAGTCGCCTGCCCTCCGTGGCCGGGTCCTCGGCGAACAGGGCCGCGTTGTTGACCAGCACGTCGATCCGGCCGAGTCCGTCGACCGCGTCGGCCACCAATCGCGCCACCTGGCCGGGATCGGCGAGATCGCCCTGCACGAGCGCGTGCCCGTCGCCGTCCAGCCCGGCGAGCACCCCCTCGGCCTCGGTTCTCGACGAGCGGTAGTGCACGGCCACCCGGTCGCCGCAGGCTCCCGCGAACAGCCGGGCCACCTCCGCTCCGACACCCCGGGAGGCACCGGTGACCAGGACTCCGCGGCGGGCCGTCGTGGACGGGTGAGCACTCGTCATACCGTCATCCTCGCGCACCAACCCGGGACGTCCTGCGGCGCGGTTGCCCGGGCGACCACGACGCAGGACGTCCCGACCGAGCCTCAGTCGTCCTCGGCGGACCGGTGCGGGATGTTCATCCAGAAGAAGTCGCGGGCGACGGCGTCGTCCGGGTGGTCCTGCGGCGAGCGGGTGTCGTAGCGGCCGATCACCTCGTCGATCTCGCGGTTGAGCTCCTCCGCTTCCTCGTCGGTCAGCCACATCCGGCCACGCGCCAGCTGCGCCGAGCGCGCCCGCGCCTCGCTGTCCGGGCGCCCCGCCCACCGGTCGACCGCGCGGTGCACCGCCTGGAGGAAGACGCCGAAGAAGGCCTGCGCGCCGGCCGGCCCGGCCTGCTGCTGGGCGCTCGGACCGATCGTGAGGTGGTCGGCCGCGGCGCGCCACGGCCGTTCGCGGCCGTCCGCGCTCGGCTTGTCCCGCGTGACGAGGCCCCACTTCTCCAGCGCGCGCAGGTGGTAGCTCATCGCCGAAGGGGTGATGCCGCAGATCCGGGCGGCCTCGGTGGCGGTGAGCACCTCGCCGTTGTAGAGCTCCTCGATCACCTGCTGACGCGCCCCGTGGGCGAGGGCGCGGATGGCGCGAGGGTCCTCGAGGGTGAGGACCCTGCGCGACGGGCGACGGGCTGCCATGCGCCCAGCGTAGGGCTTGACGGGCGCAGATGTGAAACAGTACCTTCACAAACTATGAAACGAACCCTTCACACCTGGCGGCTCGCCGAGAACTCGCTCTGGCGGCACCGGGACGTGCGGATCGTGGTCCCCGCGCGGGCGATCGCCGTGGCCGGCGACGGGATGGCGATGGTCGCCCTGCTGCTGCGCACGCACGACGCCGGTCACGGCCCGGCGGCCGTCACCGGGCTGATGGTGTGCTTCGCCCTGCCGGTCGTGCTGCTCATGGGGTATGCGGGGCAGGTCGCCGACACTCGCGACTCCCGGCACGTCCTCGTGGCTGCCGGGCTGGCGCAGGTGCTGGCCTGCGTGGGGCTCGTCTTCAGCGAAAGTCTGCTCACGACATACGGATTGGTGATTGTGCTGCAGGCGGGGCAGGCGTTCGCGAGCCCGGTGTGGCAGGCGCTGGTGCCGCGGATCGTGGGGGACGAGCACGTCGGGCGGGTGATCGCGTGGCAGCAGGGCCTGCGCGCTGCCACGGCCCCGGTGGGTGCGGCGCTGGGTGGCGTGCTCGTGGGCGTGTACGGCGCGCCGATCGCGTTCTGGTGCAATGCCGGCACGTTCGCCCTGCTGGTGGTCGCCTCGGTGCTGGTGCGCACCCGGCGAGGGGGATCGCACGACGCCACGCTGCGGCCGGCGGGCGCGAGGGGGACGGGGCATGGCGGGGGTTCGGTGTTCGCCGGGGTACGGGTGCTGCAGCGCGACGGCGTCCTCTGGCCGCTCTTCTGCGCCCTGATGCCGCTGGTCGTGGTGCTCGAAGGGGTCAACGTCGTCGAGGTGTTCCTCGTCCGGGACGCGTTGCACGCCAGCCCGGCGGAGTACGGCCTCTCGGAGGTGGCCTTCGGGGTGGGAGCGGTGGCCGGATCGGTGGTCGTCGGCCGGATCTCGAGCGACCGAGGTCGCACCCTGGCGGTGCTGTGGGGGCTCGCCGTCACCGCGGCCATGGTGGTCGCCCAGGGCCTCGCGCCGGCCTTCTGGTTCTACCTGCTGTGCGGCGCGGTCCTCGGCGGCACGAACAGCCTGTGCAACGGGTCGCTCGGCGCGCTGATGATGACCCGCACGGTCGACGCCGACCGGGGCAAGGTGGGGTCGGCGATGAACGGTGTCTCGCGGTTCTTCTCGATCACCGCGCTGGTGCTCGGGGGCGTCGTGGGCACGATGGTGGGGCCCCGCACGGCCTTCGTGCTCGGCGGAGCCGCCGGGCTGGTCGTGGTCGCGGCGGCCGCGCTGTGGCTGCACCGCGGAGTTGCTGGGAAAGCGGGTGCTCGACGTCCCGGTTTCCCAGCAACTTCGCAGCCGGAGGGGCAACCTCGGCTCACTGGCTCGTGAGGATGACCAGCTCCTGGGTGGCCCGGGTCATGGCCACGTAGCGGTCCACCCCTCCCTCGAGCCCGGTGCCGAAACGGTCGGGGTCGACCAGCACGACCAGGTCGAACTCGAGGCCCTTGACGTTCTCCGGGGCCAGCGAGCGGACCCGTGACGTGGCCTCGAACGCCGGGTCGCCGACGACGCACGCGATCCCGTCGTCGTGGTCGTCCAGCCAGGCGCCCAGGACGCGGTCCAGCTCGGACCGGGCCCCGTGCCGCACCGGGACCCCGGTGCTGCGGACCGAGGTGGGCACGTTCGCGTCGGGGATCACCTCCCGGATGACCGGCTCGGCCTGCGCCATGACCTCCTCCGGCGTCCGGTAGTTGACCCGCAGGGTGGCCAGCGTGGTGTCCGCCAGGCCGACGCGCGCCAGGCGCTCCCGCCAGGAACCGTCGAACCCGTGCCTCGCCTGGGCGCGGTCGCCGACCACCGTGAGGCTGCGGGAGGGGCAGCGCGACAGCAGCATCTGCCACTGGGCGTCGGTCAGCTCCTGGGCCTCGTCCACGACCACGTGGGCGAAGGGCCCGGCCAGCAGGTCGGGGGTCGTCGTCGGGAGCGCGGACTCGTCGACCAGGGCGCCCTGCAGATCCGCCCCGCGCAGCATCGACATCACCATCATCTCCGAGTCGTCGGTCTCGATCAGGTGGTCGAGGACCTGGTCCCGCTGCTCGCGTTCGGCCGCGAGGGCCGCCTCGCGTCGCCGGGCGCGCTGCGAGGCCGAGGCGTCGCCCAGCCGCTGCCGGGCCGCGTCCAGGAGCGGCAGGTCGGCCACCGTCCAGGCGCTGGGGTCCTCCCGCTGCAACGCCCGCACCTCGTCGGGAGTCAGCCACGGCGCACACATCCGCAGGTAGGCGGGCACCGACCACAGGTCGCCGACCAGGTCGGTGGCCTCGAGCATCGGCCAGGCCCGCTCGAACGCCTCGACCAGGCGACGGTCCTGCACGAGGGAGCGGCGCAGCTGGTCGGCCGGCAGGTCGCCCTCGTCGTCCGCGCCGGGTGCGACCACCTCGGCGAGCCGGTCCACCAGGATCGCGAGCAACGCCTCCCAGATCTGGTCGCGGGCCTCGTTGTGCGGGGTGCTCGGATCCACGAAGCCGAACGCCTCGACCCAGTCGGCGTGACGCAGCAGCACGTCGGCCCAGGGGGTCTCGACCACAAGGTCGTCGGTGGGGGCCTCCTCATACAGTCCGACCGCGGGCTCGATCGCCCCGACCAGCCGCGCGTCCGCCTTGAGCCGGGCCACCTGCGGGTCCGCCTCCTCGGTCGCCGCTGCGCCCTCGGGCACCAGGTCCCGGAGCGTGCAGGTCTGCACGCCCTCCTCGCCGAGGCTGGGGAGCACGTCGGAGACGTAGGCGAGGTAGGGCTGGTGCGGTCCGACGAACAGCACCCCGCCACGGTGGTGGTCCAGCCGCGGGTCGGCGTAGAGCAGGTAGGCCGCGCGGTGCAGGGCCACCACGGTCTTGCCCGTGCCCGGACCGCCGTCCACGACCAGCGCGCCTCGCGACCCGGCGCGGATGATGGCGTCCTGGTCGGCCTGGATGGTGCCCAGCACGTCCCGCATCCGCGGGGACCGGCTGCTGCCCAGGCTGGCGATGAAGGCGGACTGGTCGTCGAGCGCGGCGTGCCCGGCCGCGCCGTCGGCGGTGAACACCTCGTCCCAGTAGTCGCTGATCCGGCCGCCCGTCCAGCGGTAGCGGCGCCGGCTGGCCAGCCCCATCGGGTTGCCGTGCGTCGCGCCGAAGAACGGCTCGGCCGCGGGCGTCCGCCAGTCGACCAGCAGCCGGCGGCCGTCGGAGTCGGTGAGGCCGAGCCGGCCGATGTAGACCGGCTCGGCGCCAGGCCCGGCGCCGCCCTCGTCCCCGTCGCCGACCATCCGGCCCAGGCACAGGTCCAGCCCGAACCGGCGCAACAGCTGCAGCCGCGACGTCAACCGGTGGATCTCCAGGTCCCGGTCCAGGGCCGCCTGCCCGCCGCCACCGGGCTTGCGTCGCTCCGCGTCGAGCCGGTCGGTCAGCTCGGCGATCTGTTCCTGCAGGGCCGACGCGATGGCCGCGAAGTGCCGTTCGTCGTCCGCGATGAGTGCCGGTGCGGCCTTGGCGGCCAAGCGCTCCGGCAGGTTGAAGGCGCTGTCGACCGGTGTGTTCGCGTCACCGGCCCCATGTCGGGGGGCGCGGTGGCCCCCGGTCGGGTTGTCGACAAGATCTGTGCGCAAAGGTTCCCCGTCCCTTGGGTGTCGGCGTGGCCGCCTGATGTTGCGGCGACGATGGGCGGCGACGATGAGCGGCGCGGCCCTGCCGCCACGGAGCCGCGGCCACGAGTGTGCGCCACGACCGGGGTCTTGCCGCAAGCCCCCACCTGCGCTATAGATTGATAGTGGAGGGGAAGACCATCTCCATGCGCCCGCGAGATGTCCTGTGCCGAGGTCGCCCGAGCGACCACCCCGCAGGACGTGCGCCCGGGGGCGACGCGGGGGAGATTCTGTTCAGCGCTGGTCGGTGACGTCGTCGGGCGTCCGGCTGGCGCCACCGTCGGCGGGCGATTCCTGGCGCTTGTGCCGGAGGTACTCGACGACGGCGGGCACCAGCGAGAACGCGACGATCACCACGATCGCGAGCTCGAGGTTGTCCTGCAGCGCGGGGAACGACCGGCCGAGGAAGTAGCCGAGCAGCGTGATGCTGCAGGCCCACAGCACCGCGCCGATCCCGCTCCAGGTGAAGAACCGGCGCCGCTCCATCCGGCCCACTCCGGCGACCACGGTGATGAAGGTCCGCACGATCGGCACGAACCGACCGATCACCAGCGCCTTGTTGCCGTGCTTCTCGAAGAACACGTGCGTCTGGTCGAAGTACTTCTTCTTGAGGATCCGCCCGTCCCGTTCGTAGAGCGGCTGACCGACGGCCCGCCCGATCTCGTAGCCGGCCACGTTGCCCGCGAAGGCGGCGAGCGTGAGGATCAGCAGCGCGGCGCCGAGGTTCATGTGCACGCTGCCGTTGGAGATGAACAGCCCCATCGCGAACAGCAGCGAGTCGCCCGGCAGGATCGGGAAGAGCAACCCGCACTCGATGAAGACGATCAGCACGCTGACCCAGAAGAACTGGTCCCCGAACTGTTGCAGCAGATAGTTGGGGTCCATCCACTCCGGACCGAGGCTGGGCATCACACGCACGAGCCTACGTGAGGAATCGCCGCGGCGACGACATGCGGCGAGGATGGAGCGGAGCGGCCCCGGCGCCGCCGAGCCGCGCAACGGGCGCTGAAGCGGTGCTGAGACAGTGGGGTTCGTGAGCGAGGGCCAGTCGAACGTCGGGGTGGGGCCGTGGCCGGGTGCCTGGCCGGTCGCCGAGGACGGCTCACCCGACCCCCGGTATGACGTGTCGCTCCTCGAGCGCGGAGACCGCCGCAACGTCGTGGACCGCTACCGCTACTGGACCCACGAGGCGATCATGGCCGACCTGGACAGCCGGCGGCACGAGTTCCACGTCGGCGTGGAGAACTGGGGGCACGACTTCAACATCGGGTCGGTGATCCGCACCGCCAACGCGATGGGTGCGGCCGCGTTCCACATCATCGGCCGCCGCCGCTGGAACCGGCGTGGCGCGATGGTCACCGACCGCTACCAGCACGAGCACCACCACCCGAGCGTCGCCGACCTGGTCGCCTGGGCGAGCACCGCGGGACCGGCTGCCACCCGGGAGGGCGCGCGCAACATCCCGAAGCCGACCGGCCCGGGCGGCGCGGAGGGAGGGGGAGGTGCCGGCACCCGCATACCGGTCATCGGGGTCGACAACCTGCCGGGCGCCCGGCCGCTGGAGACCTACGACCTGCCGCGGCACTGTCTGCTGCTCTTCGGCCAGGAGGGGCCGGGGCTCACCGACGAGGCGGTGGCGGCGTGCGACGTGGTGCTGGAGATCGGGCAGTTCGGGTCGACCCGGTCGATGAACGCGGGGGCGGCGGCCGCGATCGCCATGCACGCCTGGGTCCGCCGCCACGTCTTCGCCCAGCCCGTCCCACCCACCCCCTGACACGAGGGGAATCTTCGTGAGGTTTGCTGCCCGCTGAGGTCACCAAACCTCACGGAGATCCCTCACGGAGATCCCTCACGAAGATCCCTGCTGGCGGGGTCAGGCGCGCATCAGCGGTGACGGGTAGACCGTGCTGACCCGCTCACCGCCGAGCCAGTCGGTGAGCCGGTCGGCCTCGCGTTGCAGGGCGGCGCGGCCGTCCGCTCCGACGTCCTCGATCAGCCGCAGCTCGACCACGCCGTCGTCGTCTTGCACGTGGCAGCCCACCACCCGGCCGTCCCACCACGCCGTGGTGCCGGCGTTGCCGGTGCGGTCGAACAGCTGCGGGGTATGCGGGCCGAGGAAGAAGTCGCGCTCCTTCCACCCCATCACCGTGGGATCGAGGATCGGCAACAGCGCCGCCCAGGGGTCGACCGGCCCGACCGGGTCGACGTCGTCCGGCAGCACCCAGGCCGGTCCCGACGACACGGAGACCTCGGCCGCGCCCACGTCGTCCAGGGCGTGCCGGGCGGCGGTCTTGGTGCTGCCCAGCCACCACTGCACATCGGTCGTGGTCGCGGGCCCGAAGGTCCACAGGTAGCGGCGCACGATCTCGGCGTACCCCTCGCGGGCGGGCAGCGGGTCGGGCAGGTCGTCCAGCCACTGCGACATGAGCGTCCACTCCGGCCGGGACAGCCGCCAGTGCCCGGTGTTGCGGCCGCGGACGATGTCGCCCCGGGCGCCCAACAGGGTGAGCACTCGGGGAGCGAGAGGCACCTCGGCTCCCCACGACTTGCCCACGCCCCTGGTGACCGTGCCGGCGATCTCGGGCACCTCCTGGCGCAGCTCGGTCGCCGTCGCTGCGCCCTCGGCCAGCCGGGCGAGGACCGCGTCGCCCGCCCGCTTCACCCATCCTTCGGCGTCACCGGCCAGGCCTGCGTCCGTGACGTCCTTGACCACACCCTTGCGCTGGGTCTCCGCGACCCGCGCCGACGCGCTGCCCCAGGCCGCGGGGAGCAGGTCGCGCGGGAAGACGAAGAGCGTGCGGCGCATCGCCAGCTGCTTGACCAGGCTGCGGTCGTCGTAGAGCGCCCGGTCCACGTCGGCGGTGGTGAGCGCGTCGACCCGGGCGTGCAGCGCGAGGTGCACCGAGGGCGGCTCGGTGGAGTGCAGCACCGTCATCGCCCGGGTCGCCGCCACGGCGTCGGGGTGACGACGCGTGGGGTCGATGCCGTGCCGCCGCGCGATCCGCGCGCGTCGCTCCTCGTCCGTGATGTGCCGCACGGGCTCAGGCATCCGGGTCGAGCCCCGTGTGGGCGGCCGCGAAGGCCAGCAGGTCCGCCGTCTCCGCCGCCACCACGCCGGCCGCCTTGCCCATACCGTGCCCCGCCGCGGTCTGCACGCGGGTCAGCACCGGCGCCGGCCCGGCCTGGGCGTGTTGCAGGGTGGCGGTGAACTTGTGGCTGTGCGCCGGCACCACGCGGTCGTCGTGGTCGCCGGTCGTCACCAAGGTGGCTGGGTATGGGGTGCCGTCGGCCACGTGGTGCAACGGCGAGTAGGCGCGGATCACCTCGAACATCTCCGGGTCGTCGGGGGAGCCGAAGTCGGACGTCCACGCCCCGCCGATGGTGAACTTGTGGAAGCGCAGCATGTCGTGCACGCCCACCGCGGGCAGCGCGACCGCGGCCAGGTCCGGCCGCTGGGTCATCGTGGCGCCGACCAGAAGTCCGCCGTTGCTGCCTCCGTGGATCGCGAGCTGCGCGGCCGTCGTGACCCCGTCGGCCTGCAACGCCTCGGCCACCGCGATGAAGTCGTCGAAGACGTTCTGCTTGTTGCGGAGTCGGCCGGCATCGTGCCAGGCGGAGCCGTATTCGCCACCCCCGCGCAGGTTGGCGATGACGAGCGCCCCTCCCGCGGCCAGCCAAGCGGGCCAGGCCGGTCGGAAGTCGGCCAGCACCGGGATGTCGAAGCCGCCGTAACCGTAGAGCAGGGTCGGGCGTGGGCGGTCGAGCGCGAGGTCGGCCCGGTGGATCAGGAAGTAGGGGACGGCCGTCCCGTCCGTGCTCGTGGCCCTGCGCCGCTCGGTGGTGACCTCGGGCGGGGTGAACGCGTCGCCCTCGGGCAGCGGCAGCGCGACCAGCTCGCCGCTGGCCAGGTCGAGGTGCCACGGCTGGGACCGGGTGGTGACCGTGGAGACCCCGATGAAGACGTCCGTCGACCCGACGTGCGCGTTCAGCCCGGTGAGCCCGCCGGCACCGACGGGCACGTCGCCGCGGGACGACCCGTCCAGGGCGTGGCGGCGCACCCGGGGCTGGGCGTCGTCCAGCGAGACGACGAGCAGCTCGTCCCCGCCGGCGCCCACGTGGATGATGGTGGTCTCGGACTCCGGCACCACCTCGGTGAACTCGGCCGCACCGGTGTCACGCGTGGCGGCCAGGTCGACGCGCACCACCTTGCCTGCCGGCGCGTCCTCGTCGGTGTGCAGGTAGAGGACGTCGCCGTCGGTGCGGACGAAGGTGTAGGTCGCTCGTTCCTCGTCGACCACCTTGATCGGCTCGCCGAGCCGCGAGCCGTCCGGGCCCTCCTCCACCGGGAAGGCCCACAGCCGGTTGCGGCGTTCGGTGCCCTCGGCCAGGTCGACGACCACCCACCGCCCGTCGTGCGACACCTGTGGGGTCGCGAACAGCCGCGGCCGGTCGGGGAACTCGAGGACCAGCTCGTCCCGGTCCTGGGGTCGTCCCAGCCGGTGCAGCATCAACCGGCCGCCCGGCAGCTCGGCGGCCTCGGTGCCGGTCGCCGCGCCGGAGGTCGGGAAGTGCAGGTAGAGGTAGGACGCGTGGTCGGGCAGCCAGGTCGCCTCGCAGAACTTCACCTGGCTCACCACGTCTCCGGTGTCCGCACCGGTCTCGAGGTCCAGGACGTGCAGCGTGTTCCAGTCGCTGCCCGCCTCGCTGAGCGCGTAGGCCACCAGCCGGTCGTCCAGACTGACGGTGACCGACGAGACCGACACCGTGCCGTCCGCCGACATCGCGTTGGGGTCGATGAGCACCCGCCCGCCGGAGGCCACCTCCGCGGGTGACCGGACGGCATACCAGACGTCCTGCTCGGTGGTGCCGCCGCCTCGGGTGACCAGCAGGTGCTCGCCGTGCCGGTCGGGGACGCCGACCCGCGGGCTGCGCATGACCGCCTCCATGGTGCGCTGGAAGAAGGGCAGCGAGGGCAGCGCGTCCAGGTGTTTGCGGGTGACGGCGTTCTGCGCCTCCACCCACGCCTTCGTCTCGGCCGAGTCCGGGTCCTCCAGCCAGCGGTAGGGATCCGGCACCGACACCCCGTGCAGCACGTCGACGGTGTCGTCACGGCGGGTCGTCGGGGGCACCGGGGAGGTGGGGGTGGCATCGGCCATGGGCGGGGAACTCCTGCGTCTCTGCATTGCCTGGGGCGGGATGGGCTGCCTCGACCCTAACCGTCCCGCCCCGGACAAACCCGGGACAACATGGAAGGATCGGGACCAGGACGACGGTCCGTGGCGACCGTCGCCGATCGACGGATCCGCACGAGCTAGGAGCCCCAGGATGCCCATCGCGACCCCCGAGGTCTACGCCGACATGCTCGCCCGCGCGAAGCAGGAGTCCTTCGCCTACCCGGCCATCAACGTCACCTCCAGCCAGACCCTGAACGCCGCGATCCGCGGCTTCGCCGAGGCCGAGAGCGACGGCATCGTCCAGGTCTCGACCGGGGGCGCCGAGTACCTCTCCGGCCCGACGGTCAAGGACATGGTGGCCGGTTCGCTCGCCCTGGCCTCCTACGCCGAGCAGGTGGCGAAGAACTACGACGTCAACATCGCGCTGCACACGGACCACTGCCCCAAGGACAAGCTCGACGGCTTCGTCCGCCCGCTGCTGGCCGCCTCCACCGAGCGGGTCAAGGCGGGCGGCACCCCGTGGTTCCAGTCGCACATGTGGGACGGCTCGGCGGTGCCGCTGGAGGAGAACCTGCAGATCGGCCAGGAGCTGCTGGAGCTGGCCGCCGCGGCCAAGGTCGTGCTCGAGGTGGAGATCGGCGTGGTGGGCGGCGAGGAGGACGGCGTCGCCAACGAGATCAACGAGAAGCTCTACACCACACCGGAGGACGCGCTCGCGACCGCCGAGGCGCTGGGTCTGGGCGAGAAGGGTCACTACCTGACCGCGCTCACCTTCGGCAACGTGCACGGCGTCTACAAGCCCGGCAACGTCAAGCTGCGCCCCGAGATCCTCAAGCAGGCCCAGGACACGGTCGCCAAGGCCAAGGGGCTCGAGGAGGGCGCCAAGCCGTTCGACCTCGTCTTCCACGGCGGGTCCGGGTCCAGCGCCGAGGAGATCGCCGCCGCGGTCGACTACGGCGTGATCAAGATGAACGTCGACACCGACACGCAGTACGCCTTCACCCGGCCGGTCGCGGGCTACATGCTGACCAACTACGACGGGGTGCTCAAGGTCGACGGCGAGGTCGGCAACAAGAAGAAGTACGACCCGCGTTCGTGGGGCAAGGAGGCCGAGGCGGCGATGGCGGCCCGCGTGGTCGAGGCGTGCCAGCACCTGAGCAGCGCCGGGACGCACCGGTGACGGCGGACAACCTGCTGGCCATCCCGCCCACCCACCTGCCGCCCGACCCGGCAGCCGAGAAGCTCGAGCAGGGCGTCCACCCCGAGCAGGTGGCCGCCGCCTGCCCGACGTCGTCGCTGGCCTGGGCCCAGCTCGCCGAGGACGCGCTCGCCGACGGGCTCACCATCCAGGGTTACGCGTTCGCCCGCACCGGCTACCACCGTGGCCTGGACGCGTTGCGCAAGAACGGCTGGCGTGGGCAGGGTCCGGTGCCGTGGTCGCACGAGCCCAATCGCGGTGTGCTCCGGGCGTTTGCGGCCCTGAGCCACGCGGCGGCCGCGATCGGGGAGACGGACGAGCAGGAGCGGTGCGCCCAGCTGCTGCGTGACTCCTCGCCCGAGGCCGCCGACGAGCTGGGGCTCTGACAGCGTGCGGGGTCGCGCGGTCACCGAGGAGGAGCAGGCGTTCCGCGCGATGGTGCGCACCTTCCTCGAGGAGAAGGTCGTGCCGCGCACCCCGGACTGGGACCGGGACGGGCTGACACCCAAGAGCCTGTATGCGGAGCTGGGCGCCCTGGGCGTGACCGGCATGCAGGTGCCGGAGGACTTCGGTGGTGGCGGCGAGAGCAGCTACCGCTACAACGCGATCCTCGGCGAGGAGGTGGCGCACACCGGTGCGTCCGTCGGAGCCCTGCAGCTGCACCTCAACGTCGTGCTTCCCTACTTCCTGCGCTACGCGACCCGAGAGCAGCAGGAGCGCTGGTTCCCCGGATTCGTGACCGGAGAGTCCGTCTCGGCGATTGCGATGACCGAGCCGGGGACCGGGTCCGACCTGGCGGGAATGACGACGACCGCGGTGCGCGACGGTGACGACTACGTGCTCAACGGCGCGAAGACGTTCATCACCGGCGGCATCCAGGCCGACCTCGTGGTCGTGGTGGCCCGCACCTCCCGGGAGGAGGGTGACCGGCGGGCCGGGCTGACCCTGCTCGTGGTCGAGGAGGACATGCCGGGGTTCCGCCGTGGGCGCAAGCTGGACAAGCTCGGCCTCCGGGCGCAGGACACCGCCGAGCTGTCCTTCCAGGACGTCCGGGTGCCGGTGGCCAACCGACTGGGCGACGAGGGCGCCGCCTTCGGTTACCTCACCGCCAACCTGCCCCAGGAGCGGCTGTCCATCGCGGTCCACGCCCAGGCGTCGAGCGAGCGCGCGATCGAGCTCACCGCCGCATACACCAAGGAGCGCAAGGCCTTTGGCGCTCCGGTGGCGAGCTTCCAGAACACCAAGTTCGTCCTGGCCGGGCTCTCGGCGAAGGTCGAGGCCGGGCGGCACCTGCTCGACCGGGCGCTGGAGGAGCTCGACGAGGGCGTCCTCACCGGGGCGGATGCGGCGCGGGTGAAGCTGTTCACCACCGAGCTCGAGGGCGAGGTGATGGACGCCTGTCTCCAGCTGCACGGCGGCTACGGCTACATGCGGGAGTACCCGATCGCGCGGATGTACGCCGACGCCCGAGTGTCCCGGATCTACGGCGGGTCCAGCGAGATCATGAAGGTGATCATCGCGGGCGACCTCGGTCTCTGAGCAGGCGCGAGCCCGCCATACCCATGAACAGCAGCAGGGCGACCTCGTTGAGGATCCCGCCCCACTGCCAGGCCGGCGTGTTGTCGAGCGCGTCCCCGCCGATCAGCCGCAGCAGCAGGGACAGGTGCAACAGCGCGAGCGGCAGGTAGAACATCGGGTGGTAGGGGAGCGGACGGCCCAGGACGGACGGCACGATCACCGGTGCGTGGGCGAAGATCATCGAGATGACGAAACCGAGGAAGAGGGCGTGCAACATCGCGTCGTAGGACGCCTGGTGTGAGACCGCCTTGGTCATGTGCCCGTAGGCGAGCCACAGCACGCCGGTCACGGCCAGCCAGCCGTAACCGGTCAGCAGCGCGACGGCCATGTAGCGGGTGATCCCGGTGGACCGCACGGTCCGGCGGGCGAGGTCGTAGCGCACCAGCCACAGGGCGAGCGCCAGGGCGCCGGCTCCCGCGATCCGCACGCCCACCACCTCGGCAAACGACGAGACGACGAGACCGATCGCGAAAACGCCTGCGGCGACAGCGAACAGCCGGTGGGCGGAGGTCGTCGAACCGGTCAGCCGGGACAGCTCGAGGCGTTCGCCGGTGATGGTGAGCACCAGGAACCCGGCCATCCACGGCAGGAACCGGTAGACGTCCCACCCGGCCAGCCAGAGTGCTCCGGCCACGACCCAGCAGACCGCGCCGGAGGCCAGCACGGTGTTGTGCAGGGAGCGTTGGATCCGGTCGATCGCCACGAAGACGGCGACGAGCACGAGCCCGCCGATCGTGACGAGCAGGGCCGGGATGCCGTCCGGCAGCGCCACGATGACGCCGAGACCGCCGAGGGCGGCGGCCATCGGGCCGAGGTAGGCCCACGTCGCTCCGAGCGCGACGGCGCGCTCCAGCGCGATCAGCGTGCCGAGGAAGCCGAGGATCATCATCGGCCCGTGCCCCTCGTGCAGGCTGGTGCCGCCCTTCGGCAACGGGAGCCCGAGGTGCACCAGGCCGGACCAGAGCGCCGCGAGCAGGATGAGCACGGCGCCGAGCATCAGCGGCGCGACCCAGCCCTTGCGTCGGCCCCGGGCGGTCGCCAGTCCGATCTGCTGCCTGGGCTGGGTGGGTTGGGTGGGCTGCGTGGTCACCGCACCCAGCCCAACTCCTGCTTGGCGCGCAGGCTCATCATGTCGGTGCTCCAGGGCGGGTCCCAGATGATCTGCAGGTCCACGTCGCTGACGCCGGGGGCGCCCCAGAGTGCGCCGCGCACGGCGTCGTCCATGTAGGCGCTCAGCGGGCAGCCCGGCGTGGTCAGCGTCATCCGCACCTGGGCCTGACCCTCGGACGTGACGCGGATGTCGTAGACCAGACCGAGGTCCACGATGTTGACGCCGACCTCGGGGTCGATGACACCGTGCAACAGGTCCTGCAGCATGCGGACGTCGGCCTTGTCCTCGAGCCACGAGGTGACCGACAGCGGCGGGTTCACGGCGGAACCCGGCTCCCCGGGCTCCCCGTGCTCAGAGGGAACCGCAGGAGCCGGGGGGTCCGACGGGGTGGACGCCGTGCGGTCACGCGTCCAGAAGGCCATCGGGGTCAGCCGGCGACGCGACCGATGCGGACCCGCCAGGTCTCCGGGCCCTCCTCGAGGTAGTCCCAGCTGAACTGGCCGCGGTGCTCGGCCTCGAACTGGTAGTAGAGGGGCTTGGGGTCGTGGTCGTTGATGAGCACGAACCCCTCGCCGTCGCCGAGGCCGTGGTAGGTCTCGAAGATCAGCTGGTGGCGGCGGGCGGGCGGCTCGGTGCGCACGTCGAGCTGCTGGTCGGTGTCGGCCATGGGGTTCTCCTTGTCGTGAGGGGTCAGTCGTGCCTGACCGCGGCCGGGTGGCCACGGTGCGGAGTGTTGGTCGGGTCGGGAAGCCGGGCGAGGTAGTGCATCGTGCCGCCCAGGCGCTCTGCCGCCGCAGGTCGGGTGTGCCGGATCGCGGACCATCCCTGGGCGGCGAGGCGGCTGGCGCTCTCGGGCTCTCCCGCCTCACCCAGCGCGCGCAGGGCCTTGGTCAGCACCCGCAGCAGCGCGTCGAACTCGGGGTCGAGCCCGTGCTGGGCCTCGGCGGCCGAACGCACTGCGGTGGAACGGGACTCGGGCTCGGCGCTCTGGTCCACACCCGCGTCCACCGGCACCTCCGCGTCACCTCTCGTCACCAGGTCATCCGCACCGGGTGACCGGCTCGAGGCTACGTCGAATAAAACGGAGTGTCTCGTGAAAAAAAGGGCGAAAGGTATGGCGGGTGGTCAGCCGAAGCGGACCTCGCGGACGGCGTGCTCCTGCTGCTGGCCCACCGCGATGTTGCCGACCGCGAGGGTCACCCGGTCGCCGCTCACCGTGTCGCGGTAGGAGACGTAGATCGTGCCGGCGGCGCCCTGGGTGCCGACCTGGTCCCAGTGCGCGCCGCCGGGGTCGGCGTGGCCGAAGAGCTGCCGGACGGCACGAGGCGTGGCGTAGCGGGCCGCCTCGGCATGCCGGCCCGCGCCCCAGGCGCGCACCAGGGCGTCGGCGTAGGAGGTGGCGTCGTCGGGCAGCGGCGCGGCCGGTTCCGGCGTGCCGGTGGGCGTGTTGGTGGGTGTGCTGGCGGGCTCGGGCGAGGCGGTCGAGGGCGCCGTGGGCGTCGCCGTCCTCGTCGGTGCCGGCTGGCGTGACCTGCCCTGGTCCGGTGACCGGGTCGTCGTGGTGGGGTCCGGGCGGCTGGCCGGCGAGTCCGGTGCGGACGTGGGCGTGGCGGCGCTCGGTGCCCCGCCGGGCCCCTGAGGCGTGGGCTCCCCGCTCGCCACGGCGCCGGAGGGTTGGTCGGTGTCGGACGCACCCTCCTGGGTGGCCGTCCCGCAGGCGGTGGTCAGGCCCAGGCCGGCGGTCAGCGCCAGGGCGACCGCCGTGCGCGAGGCCGTTCGGGTGTCGCGGGGAGACATGAGCGCTCCGTTCGTTCGCCGGCTGTTTCCCGTGCGACGCCCGGCGGCCCCGGAGGGTTGGGTGGGGACA
>CAYRLV010000048.1:0-15769 GCA_964425155.1 uncultured Ornithinicoccus sp.
GCCGGAGGCGGCGGTGATCTGCCCGGTGTCGACCTTGAAGACGCTGCTCATGGTTACTCCTTGTCCGTTGGCTGTCGTTCCGTACGTTCGAAACTACGGCGACCGGGCAAGGCGCCGCTGACGTTGTCCACAGGCTGCGGCGAGGTCCGCACGGGCCCGTTCCGCGACCGGGCCGCCGCCGGTGCCGCCCGTCCGGGCGGCCCGGTGCGATCATGCGGCCATGACGATCTGGATCGACCCGCCGCGCTGGCCGGCGCACCAACGGCTGTGGTCGCACCTGATCAGTGACGAGTCGTATGGCGAGTTGCACGCCTTCGCCGCGGCAGTCGGCATACCTCGTGGGGCCTTCGAGGGCGACCACTACGACATCCCGGAGGAGCGGTATGCGGCGCTGGTCTCCGCCGGTGCGGCTCCCACCTCCGGCAAGGACGTGGCCCGGCGGCTGCGGGACAGCGGGCTGCGTTTCCCCAAGCGGCGGGGGGAGAAGCCGCTCGCCAGCGAGCGTGACCTGGTGCCCGGGCTGCCGGTGGGCCACCGGATCGACCTGGTGGCCTCGACCTTGTCCACGCCGGACGAATTGACTTCTGCCATGGCGGTTTTCGTGGTCGATTCCCACGGCCTGCTGTTGCTGGTGCACTCGGTCGTCCGCGACGCCTGGGGCGGCCCGGCCGGAGGGCGCGAGCCGGGCGAGGGTGTGCGCGCCGGTGCCGTGCGCGAGGTGTGGGAGGAGTCCGGGCTGCGAGTCGACCCGGAGGAGCTTCGACCGTGTGGCTACGAGCGGATCGTGCTCGACCGGGCGCCGGTCGGCCGGTGGCCGCACACGCGCAACTACGTGGCCTGCTTCACCCACCAGTTGACCGAGCGGCAGCCCGCGGTGGGACCGCTGCTCGACGACGTGGACGCGGCCGAATGGGTCACCTACGAGGAGACCCGGCGGCGCTGCCGGGACGAGTACTGGTGGCCGCTGCTCGAGCGCGTGGTCGACGGCCGCTGAGCCGCGGCACCAGGAGCAGCGGCAAGGGGGATCAGCGGATCCGGCGGGCGAGGTTGGGCTGGTCGGAGGGGCCGGGGGACCAGTGCGCGATCCAGGGGCCGGTGCCCTCGGACTGGTCGATGACCCCCTCCTCGAGCCAGGCGTGCTCACCCTCCAGGACCGACCGGGCCAGGTGGCGGTCGGTGTCGTCGGTGTTGTGCCACAGCCGGTCGAAGAGTGCCTCGACCCGCAACCGGGACTGCTCGCAGAACGCCTCGGCGAGCGCGAGGGCGCTGTCGGCGTGCTCGGGGGACTCCTCGCGCTCCATCGCCGCCCGGGAACAGGTCGCGGCCATCGCGAACAACTCGGCACCGATGTCGACGATCCGGCCGAGGAAGCCCTGGCGCAGCTCGAGCTTCGCCTGCCACCGGCCCATGCCGTAGAACGTCTGGCGGGCGAGCTTGCGGGATGACCGCTCGACGTAGCGGAGGTGGCCGGCGAGCGGCCCGAACTCCCGGTAGGCGCGCGGATCGAGGCCGGGGCCGGCCGCCAGCTTGGGCAGCCAGCGGGCGTAGAAGCCGCTGGCGCCGATCGCGGCGCGCGCCTTGGCGGACAGGTCGGCGTCGCGGGAGGCCAGGTCACCGGCGGCCGCCAGGTGCGCGTCGACCGCCTCGCGGGCGATGAACAGCCGCATGATCTCGGTCGACCCCTCGAAGATCCGGTTGATCCGCAGGTCGCGCAGCAGCTGCTCGGCGGGCACGGCGCGCTCGCCCCGGGCGTGGAGCGAGGCGGCGGTCTCGTAACCCCGGCCGCCGCGCACCTGCACGAGCTCGTCGACGATCTGGTAGCCCATCTCGCTGGCCCACAACTTGGCGAGTGCGGCCTCGATCCGGATGTCGTGCGTGCCGGCGTCGGCCATCTGCGAGACGAGGTCGACCACGGCCTCGAGGGCGAACGTCGTGGCCGCCATGAACGAGATCTTCTCGGTGATCGCCTCGTGGCGCCCGACCGGGCGTCCCCACTGCACCCGCTCTCCCGCCCAGCCGCGGGTGATCTTCAGCGCGTACTTGCCTGCCCCGGCATTCATCGCGGGGATCGAGATCCGCCCGGTGTTCAGCGTGGTCAACGCGATCCGTAGACCGTCGCCCTCGCGGCCCAGCCGGTTCGTTGCCGGCACCCGCACCTGGTGGAAGCGGGTGAGGCCGTTCTCGAGTCCGCGCAGTCCCATGAAGGAGTTGCGCCGCTCGACGGTGATTCCCTCGGAGTCACCCTCGACGACGAAGGCGGTGATGCCGCCCGGCCCGCCGTCGTGCTCGGGGACGCGGGCCATGACGACGAGCAGCTCGGCGATGACGCCGTTGGTGGTCCACAGCTTCACGCCGTCGAGCAGGTAGGCGTCGCCCTCGGGCGTCGGCACCGCGGTCGACGCGAGACGAGCCGGGTCGGAACCGACGTCCGGCTCGGTGAGCAGGAAGGCGCTGATCGCCCCGGCGGCGCACCGCGGCAGGTACTCCTGCTTCTGCTCCCGGGTGCCGAACATCTTCACCGGCTCCGGGACGCCGATCGACTGGTGCGCCGAGAGCAGCGCGCCCATGCTCGGGTGGACCGAGCCGGCCAGGACCAGGGCGCGCCCGTAGTCGGCCATGGACAGGCCGATGCCGCCGAACTCGCGTGGGATCTTCATCCCGAACGCGCCCACGTCGATGAGGGCTCGTATCGCCTCGTCGGGGATCCGGGCGTCCCGCTCGATCCGGCTGCCGTCGATCTGCTCGCACACCGTGCGCATGCGGGCGAGGAACTCCTGGCCGCGCGCCGCGGCCTCGGGCTCGGGCCGGGGGTAGGGGTGGATCTGCTCGAGGTCGAACCGGCCGAGGTAGAGCTCTCGGGCGAAGCTGGGCCGCTCCCATCGGCTCTCGCGGGCCCGCTCGGCGACATCGCGCGCCTCGCGTTCCCCGACCTCGGCTCCCGTTGCCGTCGCTGGTCGTGCGCTCGTGTCGATGGCCATCCCGATCACCTTCCCACTCAGCTACTCCCCAGTGTTACCCCTGAGTAGGGCAGTTCGCACTCCTACGACGGAATCAGTCAGCGCTGGGCCGCTTCACGCACCCGACGGACCGCCTCGGGGGCGCCGCCGTCCCACACCGGGCCGTGCCCGGGCAGCACCCAGGTGGCGTCCAGCCCGTCGACGGCCTCCAGCGAGTCCAGCGCCCGACCGGGTTCGAGAGTGAACGGCGCCGGCTGGGGACCCACGCGACCGGTGAGCACGTTGCGCGTCGTGATCGCGTCCCCCATGAAGACCGCGTCGACGCTGGGCACGTGGAAGACGACGCTGCCGTCCGTGTGACCGGGCACGTGGATGACCCGCGGCGACCCGGGCAGGTCCAGGACGTCCCCACCGGTGAAGGTGCTCACCTCGGTGACCGGCGGCACGCGCAGTCCGCCGCGGCGCGCCGCATACCAGAGGAAGGACAGCATCGGGCCGATCCGCTTGGCGCCGGCGGCGCCGTTGGGGTCGTTCTTGCCACGCCGCGCGCGCTCGGCGTCGGCCTCGTGGATGTGGACGGGCACGCCGCGCTCGCGGCGGATCCGCTCGGCGAAGCCGAGGTGGTCGGTGTCGCCGTGCGTGAGGACCACGGCGGTCACGTCGGCCAGGGAGCGTCCCATGGCCGCGAGCTCGTCGGGCAGCTCGCGCCACAGGCCGGGCAGGCCGGCATCGACGATGGTGATCTCGCCGCCGTCCTCGATCAGGTAGCTGGCCACCAGGTCGGAGCCGATGCGGTGCAGGTGCGGGCCGATCTTCATCGCGGGAAGTCCTTTCGTCTCGAAGGCTATGGTCATTAGCCTTCATGTTCTAGTGTGGGGACGACGGGACTTCGCTGTCAACGAGGATTCGGAGGTGGACGGTGCCGGCACCTGCCCAGACGTCGCGCGAGGAGATCGTGCGGGCCGGCCGCGACCTCGTCGAGGCCGGCGGCCTCGCCGCGCTCACCATGCAGGCGGTGGCCGCCGCGGTCGGGATCCGTGCCCCGTCGATCTACAAGCGGGTGCGCGACCGCGACGAGCTCATCCGGCTGGTCACCGAGTCCGTCGCGCAGGACCTCTCCGCCGTGCTCGACGACATCCCCGTATGCGGTGACTCACGCACCGATTTGCGCACCCTTCTCGAGGCGACACGGACGTTCGCCCACGACCATCCCCGGGCCTACGCGCTGATCTACTCGCCGGTGCCGGACACCGCCCGGCCCGACACCGAGGTCCTGGCGCGGGCGAGCGGCCGGCTGCTCGATCTGACCCGCGACCTGGTGGGGGACGAGCAGGCGTTGCCGGCGGCCCGGACCGTCGTCGCCTGGTTGCACGGCTTCGTCATCATGGATCTCGCAGGCGCCTTCCGCCTCGGGGGAGACGTGGAGGCTGCCTTCGGCTACGGCGCCGAGCGGATCATCGACGCCCTCACCGGCCCTTGACCTGCGCGGTGAGGGTGGGCGCCGCGGCCGCCCGAGACGGGCTGGTGCCCCACGGTTCCGGCTTCAGCCACCGGCGAGCTGGGCCAGGGGCGGCAGACCGGTGTCCAGCTGTTGCGGCTGGCCGTTGTCGCGGTCGATGGCGACGAGGTGGCCGGCATCGTCGAGGTTGAACAGCCACTGACTGTTCGGTGACCAGACCAGACCCGCGTCGCTGCCCTGGAGGTCGGCTTCGACCGGGTGGGCTTGCCCTGTGCTCAGGTCCAGGAGGTACAGCTCGGGGTCGAGGGTGTTGCCGACGCAGAACATGGCTGCCGTGCGGCCGTCCGGGGAGATCGTGCCCGACGAGGGCCACGGAAGAGGGCGCTGCTGGGCAGGACACGGCGAGGGCACGCGCTGTTTCCTGTCGTTGCCCGGATGCACCATCACCAGCCGGCACCGCTCTTCGCGCGCGCAGGGGCGCATCAGCAAGCCGGAGCTCCCGGCCGAGATGAGTGAGCCCCTGGCGACGCGTCGCTGCCCACCCGGACGCGCGTCAGACACGCTCTGGTCGGCAGGTGAAGCGCCACCGTAGACCGCCTCGTCGGGCAGCACCATCAGGTACCCGGAGCCGTCGGAGTCGACGTGCCCGACCCCTTGGCCCGGTTCGAGGTCGATCACCGGGCCGATGGGTCTCCCATCGAGACCGACCAACTGCCAGCGCTGCGGCTCGTTCGGGTCGTGCAGCCACACCTGCCCCGATCGCGGTCCCGGGAAGGCAGGGCCGGCGGACGCGAGGGGACCAGAGGTCAGCTTCCAGGCATGGCCGTGCCGGGGGATGAGGTAGCCGGGACTCGCATCTCCCGGGTGCACCAGTGCGTACCCGGGCCCGGTGACCAGCCAGACCCCCTCCCCGTCCGCGGTGAGCAGCGGCGGGACCTGCGAGGTGGTGATCCGTCCGGATGCGGGATTGATGCGGGCCAGCTCGAAGGGCACGTCCAGACCCGCCCGGGTCAGCGCCACCAGCTCCAAGCCCTGGGGGACCCGCGCCATCAGCGGGCTCCCGCCGGCGCGGTGCACCCGCGGCGCCGACCCCGGGACCGGCTGGCCTCCCACCGGCGGGCTCGTTGGCTCGTGCGCAGGCATGGTCGCCCGGTCCCGAGCCAAGGGACCGGACGTGAGCGCGGCGCCGACGCCGACGACCAGCGCCAGCACGACAGCGGCAATGCCTCCGGCGATGCGACGGCGGTGACGGCGGTTCACCTCGATCGCGCCCACTGCGCGCGCCCAGGGATCCGGCGTCGAGCCGAGGCCATCCGCGCGCTCGTGCAGGAGTTCCCGCAGCTCGTCCTCGATCGGGCTGGTCATGGCTGGCTCCCGTCCTGGATCCGTCCGGCGTCCAGGACGTCGCGCAGGCGGGCCAGCCCGCGCGACGTCTGGCTCTTGACCGACCCGATCGAGCACCCCAGGGTGCGGGCGGCGTCGGCCTCGGTGAGGTCGTTGAAGTACCGCAGGACGACCGCTGCCCGCATGCGGGGCGGCAGGTGCTGCAGCGCACGCCATAACTCGTCCTTGCGGTCGTAGTCTGCGTACGCGTCCGGTGTCGGGGCTGGTGGCGGGTCGTCGGTCAGCAGCTCGGTGACGCGCCGGCGCCGCCACCGGCTCTTCGCCTGGTTGACCAGGACGGCCCGCGCGTAGGCCACGGGGGCGTCGGCACGATGGATGTGCGTCCACTTGCGGTGGACGATGACCAGCGTCTGCTGCACCAGGTCCTCGGCGTGGCCTCGGTCGCCCGTCAGCAAGAACGCGGTGCGCAGCAGCGAGTCCCAGCGAGCCACGACGAAGTCGTGGAACTCCTCCTCGTCACGCTGCGCCATGCCGCTCCCCTCACGGATCGTCCTACCACCCAGAGGACGGTCGGGGGCCGGAAGGTTGAGTCGTCGGTGAAACTCGACGTGGCGTCACTCAACTCGACGTGGCTCGTCTCGCACGGAGCACCTACCCGGTCAGTCGGTCGAGCTCGCGGGCGAGGTTGGCCCGGGCCGGCTCCTCCCACTCCCGGCGGCCCAGCCGGGTGCGGTAGAGGTGGTCACGGCGAGCGAACGGTTCCAGCACCGCCCGCCTTCCCTGCGCGTATGCCGTGTCGTCGACGAAGGCGTACTCCTCCCGCACCTGACCGCAGTACTGGTCGAAGCGGTCTGCCGGTGCCGACAGGATCCACAGGTCGGCGTCGTGGAAGCTCGCGGCCAGGGCGTCGTCCTCGGGCGCCTCGTGGCCGGCGGTCAGCTCGACGAGACGACGCACCGTCGCCCGGTCCTCCGCCTCGATCCCCAAGGTGGCGAGGTCGCGCAGGGCGAGCTCGGCGCTGTCGTGCTCGTTGCTCCCCGGCGGCGCGCTCGGGTCGTAGCGGGCGTCGTGGAACCAGGCAGCCAGACGCGCGAGTTGGCCCTCGCGCTCGGTCAGTTCACCGGCCTCCAGCAGGTCCTCCAGGGCCCAGAACATCTCCACCAGGTGGGTGGTGGTGTGGTAGCGACGATGCGGTTGCGACCACCGACGGAGCAGATCCGAGCCCACCGCGGCGACCGTGTCGGACGGCGCGTCCCCGCGCAGGGCGGTGATGTCGAGGGTCCACCAGGTGATCAGCGCGGGCATGCGGCCAGTCTCTCAGCCCCGCTGCGGCCCCCCGGCCTCCACAATTGGGCAGATCTTTACCTTCGGCCGTCCCAACCGGGCCGAGGTTTTGGTGGGATGGAGACCACGATTGGCGACGACACGGGGGTTGGTCGTGACGACGGACGTCTACTCGGCGCTGGGCCTGGGCCCGGACGCCGAGGACCTCTACACGGACCTGCTCCACGGTGGCGCCCGCGCGCCCGGCGTGATCGGCCGGTCCACGGGACTGGACCCGGACGAGGTGGAGGCCGGCCTCAAGGAGCTGGAGCGGTCCGGGCTCGTCACGCGCGACGCCATCGGTCGCGCGCGGGCCTGCCCGCCGCGTGCCGCGGTCGAACTCTGGGCGGCCCAGCGCGAGTTGGAGACCGTGCAGGCGCGCCAGGCGGCGCAGGCGCTGGGCCAGCTCTACACCGCCGCCCAGTCCGATCCGTCCACCTTCGTCGAGGTGATCGACGACCACGAGACGACGGTCGAGCTGGTGCGGGCCCTGCCGGGGCGGGCCCAGCACGAGGTGCGTGCCCTGGTGCGCGGACCGGGACTGCCGGCGATCGCTGCCGAGCCGGTCCCCGAGCAGGTCGAGGCCGCTGCACGTGGGGTCCGCTTCCGCTCGGTGTATGACGCGGACGTGCTCGTCGACGAGAGTCGCCTCCGCTCCGCGGAGCGCGGCGCGGAGGCCGGGGAACAGGGGCGGTCCTTCGCCGGCGTGCCGCTCAGCATGGTCGTCTCCGACGACGATTTGGCCGTCATCGTCCTGCCCTGCCGGGGGCGGTCGTCGGTCGCCGTGGTGGTCTATCCCTCCAGTCTGCTCGAGGCGATGGTCGAGCTGTTCGAGACGTTCTGGCGGATCGGTCTGCCGATCGCCCCGGACGCCGGTCGGCGGCAACCGGGCCCCGAGGGTGCCGGCGCGGTCGTGGATGCCGAGGAACGCCGGCTGGTGCAACTGCTGGCGACCGGCCTGACCGACAGCGTCATCGCCCGCACCCTCGGCATCAGCGACCGCACCCTGCACCGCCGGCTCCGGCGGCTGCAGGAGCGGCTCGGCGTCCAGTCCCGGTTCCAGCTCGGGCTGCACGCCGCTCGGCAGGGTTGGGTCTGACCCGCCGCAGGGTTCCCGTTCCGGCTGACAGATACCGGCCATGTCTGATTCCAGCCAGCAGCAGGCATGGTCACGGTCCGCGGCCTTCGGCAGGGTGAGTCCATCGACACGCTCGGGACCCACCCGGGCGGCACGCTCGTCCTGGAGGGATCGACTGTGAAGAGATCGAGCACACTGACGGCGGGGGTCGCCGCCGTCGCGATGACCGGGAGCCTGCTCACCGGTCTGAGCACCGCGTCGGCGACGCCGACACCGGTGGCATCCGGGGGATCCGGGGACCAGAGCGTCCGCCAGATCGCGACCCCCAAGTCGGGCGGGGACTCCCTCGTCCAGGAACGTGACGTCAACGGCCGAGCCCACTCGGTCCGTCCGGACGCGCCGCTGTCGGCGCCGAGCTCGGTGCGCAGTCGGGCGGCGTCCGTCGACACCGACAACGCTGCCGCGCGCAGCGTGGCCAAGGCCCAGCTGAAGCGCGTCGCCCCCTACTTCGGCGCCCGCCCCGCCGACATGACGCCGGTCCGGACGGTGCGGGACGACACCGGTGCGACGGTCAAGTTCCAGCAGAAGATCGACGGTGTGCCGGTCTTCGGTGGCGAGATCATCACCGACCTGGACGGATCCGGCGCTCTGCAGTCGGCCAGCGGTGAGGTCGCGCTGTCCACCTACGGGTCCTTCCCGCAGGACGCCACGGCCGCGCAGTCGCGGGCCGCCGACGCCGCTCGCGCCTCGGTCGCCAAGCGGATCGGCGAGGTGAGCAAGGGCAAGATCACCGCCTCCGCGAGTGACCTGCAGGCGTCCTTGATCGGGCCGCGGTGGTTCGACCTCAGCCTGATGACCGACCAGCAGGGTTCGATCGGCATCCCGGTCTACCTGTATGAGGTGAGCGGCGCCGACGGCCAGCGCTGGCAGGCGATGGTGCACGCCGGCTCCGGCCGCACCCTCCTGGCGTGGGACGTCAACAAACCGCTCAACCGCCTCGTCTGCGACGCCGACCACGCGCAGATCCAGACCGGCGGGGAGGACGTGCGCTGTGGCGACGGGATGGCCTTCGAAGTCACCCGCGGCGAGGGCGACGACGTGTCCGACGTGCGCGACGTCAACCGGGTCTACAACTACTTCGGCGACACCAGCACGTTCTACGAGAAGTTCGGTGTCGACCTCACCGAGCTGATCGGCGCCGACTACGGCGACGGGCGGGGCAAGGCGCTCCGCGGGACGGTGCGCATCTGCGCCGGCTCCTGCCCCTACCTCAACGCCTTCTGGAACGGCGAGCAGATGGCCTTCGGTGAGGGCGTCACGACCGACGACGTGACCGGCCACGAGCTCACCCACGGCGTCACCGAGCGCCGCACCAACCTGGCCTACCTGTGGGAGTCCGGGGCGATCAACGAGTCGCTGTCGGACATCTTCGGCGAGTTCGTCGACCTGTCCAACGGTTCCTCGGACGACACCACGGCCAACCGTTGGCTGATCGGCGAGGGCTCCGACCTCGGCGCGATCCGCAGCCTGAAGGACCCGACCGAGTTCGGCGACCCGGACCGGATGCGCAGCGCCAACTGGTTCGACGACGAGTACTTCCAGGACAACGGCGGCGTCCACTTCAACAGCGGCGTGGGCAACAAGGCCGGCTACCTGACCACCGACGGTGGCTTCTTCAACGGCCAGCGGATCTCCGGCCTCGGCCTGAACCGCAGTGCCAAGCTGTGGTTCAAGGCCTCCGGGCTGCTGACCAGCGGCGCCGACTACGGCGACCTCGCCGAGGCGCTGCGGTCCGCGTGCACCGACCTGCGCAAGCACAGCAAGGGCTTCACCAAGAACGACTGTCAGCAGGTCGAGAAGGTCATCAAGGCGACCGAGATGGACTTCGAGCCCACCATCGGCAAGCCGGCCCAGGCGCCCGTCTGCGAGAAGGGTGAAAAGAAGAAGAAGGTCTGGAAGACCAGCTTCGCCGAGTACCCCGACGGGAAGGTCGTCGCCGACCCGGAGTGGGTGCTGTCGAGCACGCAGGGCGACCTCGGGGCGATCTACAGCAAGGACGGGAACGACTCGCTGTTCACCCTGCTGACGGGCGACGAGTCGGGCAACGCCTCGACGTCCTCGGTGCAGACCGCGAACGCGATCAAGATCAAGAAGAAGGACACGTACCTGCGCTTCACGCACGCGTACAACTTCTACAACGTGTTCATCATCTTCGCCGTCCGCTCGGGCACCGCGACCATGGACTACTCCACGGACGGCGGGGCCACCTGGCAGTCGGCCGAGGACCTGCCCTGGGTCAACGGCCCGACGGTCGACGAGAACTACCCGGACGAAGGCAAGGCGTGGCACGGCAATTCCGGCGGCTGGGAGACCAGCCGAGTGGACCTCACCGATCTGCGCAACCGCAAGGTGAAGTTCCGGTGGAACGCGCACGCCAGCGACCTCGCGTCGATCGTCCCCGGCGCGATGTGGATCGACAACGCGGAGGTCTACCGCTGCAAGTGACGAGGTGACATCAGCGACCGGTGGGTCGCGTGGCGGTGGGGTCGGCCCGGACGGGTCGGCCCCACCGTCGTCCCGGCCCACGGGGCGCGCGTGAGGTGGCGTCCCGCTGCGGCTGACATACTGTCTCGCGGTGCGTGCACGTCATCGACTCGGGAGCCGGAGCGACACGTCATGGGGCTGAACCGCTTGCGCGGCGACTGGCCGTTGGTGGGTCGCGCCGAGGAGCTGGCCGAATTGGTCGCGGTGGTCCAGCAGGGCGTCGACCAGCCGGATCGTCCGTGTGGAGCGGTGGTCGCGGCCACGGCTGGCGTCGGCAAGACGAGACTGCTGCACGAGGTGCGGAAGGCGGCGGAGGAGCTCGGGGTGCCCACCGCCACCGTGATCGCCACGCAGTCGGGGGCGAAGATCCCGTATGGCGCGATGGCTCACCTGCTGCCGGCGCTGCCGACCGCCGCCGACACCGACCAGGTCGCCTGGTTCAACCAGTTCGCCGAGCACCTGCGGCGCACGGAGGGGCCGCGACCGGTGCTCCTCGTGGACGACGCGCACTGGCTCGACCCGGGCAGCGCGGCACTCGTGCTCCACCTCACCCTCACCGGCGCGGCGACCGTGGTCGCGGCGATCCGTCGCGGCGAGGCCGCCCCGGACCCCATCACCGCGCTGTGGCGCGACGGCCTGGCGGCGAGGGTGGACATCCAACCGTGCACCCGCCGTGAGGTCGAGCAGCTGATCGGCCTGGCTCTCGGCGGCCAGGTGGCCACCCGCACCGCGCGCCGGCTCGCCGAGGTGAGCCAGGGCAACATCCTGTTCGCTCGTGAGCTCGTCATCGGTGCGGTGGAAGCCGGCTCCCTGCGGGAGCGCGACCGCGTCTGGCAGTGGGACGGCGAGCTGGTCCTGGCCCCTCGCCTGCTCGACGCCGTCGGGGCCCGGCTGGGCGGCCTGGACGCGGCGGCGCGCGAGACGCTGGCCCTGGTCGCGGTCGGGGAGCCGCTGCTCGTGCACGTGCTCGAGCGCGTGGCCGACCCCCTGTCGATCGCCCGGCTCGAGGCGGCTGGGTTGGTGCGGGTGGAGGGCACCGGACGACAGACCGTCTGCCGAGTCGGTCATCCGCTCTACGGCGAGGTCCTCCTCGGGCAGGTCGGCCGGATCGAGCGCCGCCGACTGACCGGAGTCCTCGCCGAGATCCTCGAGGCCGACGCCGACCGCACCCCGTCCGCCGTGGTCCAGGTCGCGACGTGGCTGCTGGAGAACGGCGACACCTCCTCCCCCGAGCTGCTCTCGGAGGCGGCCGTGCTGGCGAGCCAGTCGTTCGATCACGCGCTCGCCGAACGACTCGCCAACGCCGCTCTCGACGCGGGAGCCGGTCCGCTGGCCGCCGTGACCCTGGCCCAGGCCTACTTCGGTCTGGGCCGGTTCAAGGAGGCCGAGGTCGCCCTCACGCATGCCGAACCCGCGGTCCTGGAGTCGGACGACCCGGACCTGCACCAGCTCTACCTGGACCGGTGCAACAGCGTGTTCTACCTCGGCCTCCGACGCCGTGAGGAAACGCTGGCCGCACTGGAGCGCTTCCGGCAGGCGCAGGCCGGAGCGACCGGGCGACGGGCCCGGCAGGCCCGCGGCCTCGCCGACGCCTACCGCGCGACCCTGTTGAACGACGCCGGCCAGCTCGCCGACACGCTCGCTCTCACCGAGCCGGTGGCGGCCGACCCGGACGCCGGGGAGCTTGCCACGGGCTTTGCGCTGAGCACCGGTGCCGAGGCGATGGCCTACCAGGGGCGCACCCGCACCGCCCGCCGACGGCACGCCAGCATGCGTGAGTTGGCACGCAGCGGCTCGCCGGAGGTGCACACGGTGGAGTCGCGTGCCGACCTGCAGGAGGTCCTGTGCCTGGTCACGGAGGGACGGGCGACCGAGGCGGTGCGACGGGCCGAGGAACTGCACGACCAGCGGGCGGACACCCCGGACCGTTCGGTGGGGGCGCTCCTCCCGCTCGCCTACGGCGCGGCGCTGCTGCTGCAGGGATCGGTCGGACGCGCCCAGCGTCTCCTGCGGGAGGCGGTGCTGGGCTACCGCGAGCTCGACGTCGGGGGAGCGTTGTCGTGGTCGTTGTCGATGGTCGCGCAGGCAGCGGCACTCGCCGGGGACCACGAGTCGGCAAGCGACCTGTGGGCCGAGTCGCTGGACGCTCGCCCGCCCTACCGGGTGGCTCGAGCTGAAGCCGACTTCGTGGCCGCCGAATCCTTGGTGCAGTTGTCGGCGGGAGACGCCACCGGCGCGGCCCGGATCGCTCGGGAGGGAGCGGACCGTCTGGGTGAGCTGGTGATGCCGCGCATCCACCTGCTGCACCTGGCCTTTCGCCTCGGCTTTCCCGCCGGACCGATCGCCTCCGAGATTGCCGGGCTCTCCCACGGAACCGAGTCCGACCTGCCCCAGCTGGTCTACGACCACGTGCACGGCGTCGCGAGCCGGGACGGCGAGCTGCTGGACACCGTGACCGCGCGGTTCACCGATCGTGGGCTGTGGCTCTACGCCGCGGAGGCCGCAGCCCGGGCCTCCCACATCCACGCGGAGGCCGGCGAACGTGCGGCGGCCTCCCGGGCCAGCCGGCGCTCGGCCGAACTCGCCGACCGGCTCGAGGGTGCCAGGACGCCGGCGCTGGCGCAGACCGCTCCCGCGCGACGACTCAGCCGCCGCGAGGCGGAGGTCGCCCGACTGGCCGCCGAGGGGTTGTCCAACGCGGCGATCGCCGACCGCCTGACCCTCTCCGTCCGCACCGTGGAGTCGCACCTCTACAACGCGTTCGCCAAGCTCGGCGTCGACCAGCGCGAGGACCTGGCGGACGCCCTCGCCATACGCGAGTAGGTGCGGAGAGGGCGCACCATGTCGCGCCCTCGCCGCAACGAGCGGTCAGGGTTTCAGGGCCTCGGGCAGGTCTTGGGCGTGCACGACGGTGAGCTCCGAGACGGCGCGGGTGAGGACGACGTAGAGGCGCCGCAGGCCGGTCCGGTCGTCCGGTTCGGCGGCGGCGATCGCGGCCGGCTCCACCACCACGACCCGGTCGAACTCCAGGCCCTTCGCCACCGTGGCGGGCACCACCAACACCTGGTGCGGGTGGTCGACCGTGTCGCCGTGATCGACCCCCAGGACCAGGTGGTCCTGTCCGGCGGCGGCCAGGGCGGCCGACACCACCGGCACCTCGGCGTCGGGGACGATGACGCCGACCGACCCGGCCTGGGCGGTGGCGGTTCGAAGCGTGTGCACGACCTCGCCGAGGACGTCGTCGGCGGCGACCCGCCGGAGGACCAGGCGGCCCGGGTTCTCCCGGACCGAGACCGGCGCGCCGAGTCCGGGTGCCATGTGCGGCAGCAGGCGTGCCGCGAAGTCGATCACCGCGGCCGGCACGCGGAATCCGCGGTCCAGCACCTCGAGGTGTCCGTCCGGTTTGCCCAGGTGCCGCATCGACTCCTCCCACGAGGACGTGGCCCAGGGGGTGGTGCCCTGCCCGATGTCGCCCAGCACGGTCGCCGAGCCGGTGGAGCAGCGCCGGCCCACGGCGCGCAGCTGCATCGGCGACAGGTCTTGTGCCTCGTCGAGCACCACGTGACCCAGGCTGGGCGGACGGGTGAGCAGGGCGGCGATCTCGTCGAGGAGCACCGCGTCGGCCGCGCTCCAGCGTGCGGCGCCACGGCTGCGGGGCGGCGCCGTCCACACCAGGCGGCTCTGCTCCTCCGCCGTGAGGAGGTCCTGCGCGTGCCGGGCGAGGGCCACGGGGTCACGGAGCAGGTCATAGAGCACTTGGCGCGGATCAAGCTGCGGCCACAGCGATTTCGCATACCGCGTCACGGGAGCCGATCGGGAGACCGCGTCCTGGACCCGGTCGTCCGGCGAGTCACCGGTGCGTTCCATCAGCAGCAGCACCGCGTGCGCGAGGCGACGTGGCAGCAGCTGGCGAGCCGCGTCATACCGGACTCCGCGCGTCCGCAGCTCGTCGACGATGTCGCGGACCTCGTGGGCCGGGACCCGCCAGCGTCGGGCCCCTCGTGGCACGACGAGAGCGTCCGACGGGGTGCGCACGTGCGACCACACGGCTCGATCGAGAACCTGGGCCATGCGTGAATCGCCTTTGAGGACAGCGACGTCGGGGCTGTCTACGGCACGGACGCGCACCGATTGGAGCAAGTCCTCGATCGTGGTGTGCCGGACCCGGACCTCGCCGAGCGCGGGCAGCACCGCGCCGATGTGGTCGAGGAAGGCCCGGTTGGGGCCGATGACCAGGACCCCGGTGCGGGAGAGTCGCTCGCGGAAGGCATAGAGCAACCAGGCGGCCCGGTGCAGACCGACGGCGGTCTTGCCGGTGCCCGGCGCGCCCTGCACGCAGACCGTGGTGGCCACGTCGGCGCGGACGATCTCGTCCTGCTCGGGCTGGATGGTGGCGACGATGTCGCGCATCGGCCCGACGCGGGGCCGCTCGATCTCGCGAGCCACGATGCGGCTGTCCGTGGGCGCTTCCTCCGGATCGGCCAGGTGCTCGTCCTCGTAGGCCGTGAGCTCGCCACGGTCGACGCCGAAGCGACGTCGGAGCGTGACCCCCATCGGCTTCGCCCGGGACGCGCGGTAGAACGCCGTGGCGACCTCGGCGCGCCAGTCGATGACGAGCGGGTCGCCCTTCCCGTCGGCGACGTGGCGACGGCCGATGTACCACCGCTCGTCGCCCTGACCCGGCTCCACCCGGTCGATGCGCCCGAAGAACAGGGTGCTGGTCGGATCGTCGCGCAACGACTCGGCTCGGCGGTGGAGCGCTTCGGCCAGTTGCTCGTCGGCGATCTGGTCCCCGCCGCGGGCCTCCGTGGCGAGGGTTTGCGCACGCATGCGCTCCAGCTCGATCCGGGCCCTGGCCAGGTGCTGCTGCTCGCGGGCGAGCTCGGGGGCGACAGCGGGCATCGGCCAGGCCTTCCGTGGGGCGGGCACACGCTCACGGCCACGCCCAGAAGGCGTGGCCGTCGAGTGGTGGGGGAGGGGGTCGATGACGCTATCACATCCGGGCGGTGTCCCCGGGGCGACCGTGTCCTGATCACGGCCGCCCGGGGAGGATCCGGGCCCGCC
>CAYRLV010000049.1:0-15752 GCA_964425155.1 uncultured Ornithinicoccus sp.
CCGCTGACTCGATCGTCTCCCAGATGGTCGATGCGATGAACAGCGCGATCACGGCGAACGCCGACGGAATCGCCGTGCCGGTCATCGACAAGACGGCCTTTACCGCGCCCACCAAGAAGGCCTTGGCAGCCGGCATCCCCGTCATCTCGTACAACGCCAACCCGCCCGTGGGAAGCAAGACGCCGGTGATGTCCTACGTCGGTCAGGATCTGACGCAGGCAGGAGTGGAGGCGGGCAAACGGATCCTGGCCCAGGTGAACAAGGGCGACACGGTGGCCTGCATGATCGCCACCCCCGGCACCGGCAACATCCAACCGCGGGCCGATGGGGCCAAGAGCGTGCTCGAGCCCGCGGGGATCAATTTCGTCCAGGTCGCCACCGGCGCTGCCGAGAGCCAGGAGGTCTCGGCGGTCGAGTCCTGGTTCACGGGGCACAAGGATGCCAAGTTCCTGTATGCGGTGGACGCCGGCAGTGGCATCGCCGTCGCCAAGACGGTGGCGAAGTACAAGTCGACCGGAGTCAAGGGATCCGGTTGGGACGTGGGAACACCGACGCTGCAGCAGGTCAAGAACGGGAGCCTCGACTTCACCATCGACCAGCAGGCCTACCTGCAAGGCTTCCTGCCGATCGTGCAGCTGTTCCTGTACCAGGTGTCCGGTGGGCTGGTCGCGCCGGTGGACACCAATACCGGCTTGAAGTTCGTCACCAAGGACAACGTGGATCCCTACCTGAGCAGCAAGGATCGCTATGAGGGGTCCAGCAAGAAGAAGATGGTCCTCGAAGCGCCTTCGAGCATCTGAGTGGGATCTGCAGTGAGCAGCGGGGCACCCCTGCCGACCTCGACCGCCCGCGACGAAGGGGCCGGGCGGCCCGTTGCCGTGGCGCGGAAGCACTGGCTGAGCTGGCTGACGCAGGGCCAGGAGCTCGTGATCGCGCTGATCGGCGTCGGGCTCGCGATCTTCTTCAGCGTCTACTCTTCGGCATTCAGCAGCATGTCGAACCTGTCGACCCTGTCGACCTATGTCGCGCCGATCATGATCTTCGGTGTCGCCGAGGTCTTCGTCCTCACCCTGGGCGAGATCGACCTGTCGGTCGGCGAAGTCTATGTGCTGTCCCCCTTCCTCGTGGTCTACCTGAGCGATGCCGGCCTGGGCGTGATCGCCGCCACCATCGTGACCCTGGTCATCTGTGCGGCCATCGGGTGCGTCAACGGCTTGATCACCGTGCACCTCGGCGTGCCCTCGTTCATCACGACCCTGGGCACGGTGTTCGCGCTCAAGGGCATCGTGCTGCTGTCCTCCAACGGGATCCAGATCAACCCCGCCGGCACCGGCACCATCGTCAACGTCCTGGGTGGCTGGTCCTACTCCTCGATCATCTGGGCCCTCGCCATCGCCGTCGTGGCCTACATCGTCTTCCGCCGCACCACGTTCGGTCTGCACATCACGGCCGTCGGCGGCAACCAGACGGCCTCGGGCGAGGCCGGCATCAGGGTCGGCTCGGTCAAGGTCTGGTGCTTCGTCCTGTGCTCCGTGCTGGGCGGCTTCGTCGGCTTCCTGGACGGCTACCGGATCGGGAGCCTCAACCCCGGCACGGATGGCTTGATCCTGATGTTCTACGGAGTCGCGGCAGCCGTCATCGGCGGCACGGCGCTCACCGGTGGGCGAGGCACCATGATCGGTGCGGCCATCGGCGCGATCGTGCTGGGCGTCCTCCAGGACGGGTTCAACATCATCGGCGTCAACGCCTTCGCCTACCAGCTCGTCCTCGGCCTGGCGATCCTCGGCGCCATGATCCTCAACGTGCAGCTGGAGATCGCGCGGTCCGGCCGCGGCGGCGGGGTGTATGGCTCGTTCGCCCGTCTGGTCATGCGCATCCGCGGGGTCGCCCGCCGCCGGCGGGAACAGGGCACCTGATGAGAGCGAGCGGCACGGGCAGCCCGAGCAGCACACGGTCGAACCGTCGGCGGGAGTGGGAGAGATGACCCAGGGGAACCTGAGAATGGCACCGCAGCCCTCGGACGTGCCCGTGATGCGGGTCGAGGCGATCACCAAGAGCTTCGGCGCGGTCAGGGTCCTGCGTGGCGTCAACCTCCACCTGGAGCCAGGCGAGGTCCTGGGCGTGGTCGGCGCCAACGGCGCCGGCAAGTCCACCCTGGTCAAGATCATCACCGGCTACCAGCCGCCGGACAGCGGCCAGATCTACCTGGATGGCGAGCCGGTGACCCTGCGCTCCGTGCAGGACGCTCGACGGCACGGCATCGAGACCGTGTTCCAGGACCTGGCCCTCGTCGACCAGTTGTCCGTCTATCACAACCTGTTCCTGAACCGGGAGCTGACGAGCGGCGGCACCTTGCGGTTCTTGAACAACCGCCGGATGCGCGTTGCCGCTGCCCGCTACCTCGACGAGATCCAGGTCGACATCCCCTCCGTCGACGTCCCCGTCGAGAAGCTCTCCGGGGGTCAACGGCAGGCGATCGCCGTGGCCCGAGCCACCAGGCGACAGGACGTCAGGATCCTTCTTCTGGACGAGCCCTTGGCAGCCATGGGCGCCAAGGAGGCGAAGCTGATCATCGATCTGATCCGGAACCTCGCTCGCACGCGGGGCGTGTCGATGATCGTCATCGATCACAACTACACCCACATCTTCGAGCTCTGCGACCGCGTCAATGTGATCGAACAGGGACGAGTCACCCTCGACAAGCGGACGAAGGAGACCTCCTTGGTGGAGCTCACCGAGTTCATGGTCTCTTCCTACCGTCAGCAGATCGAGGAGAACTCGGCCTAGCGGCGACTGCGGGGGCGATCTTCAAGGGACGGCACCGGGCAGGTGGCCCGGGTGGCTGTCGCGGTCGATGCACGGCCGCCCGAGGAGAAAGGCGTGGTCATGACCGACGAGCGGAGGGCGATAGACGAGGGGGCGACATGTCTGGGAGTGGAGCTCGGGTCGACCCGGATCAAGGCATGCCTGATCGGCCCCGACCACAGCCCGATCGCCACCGGACACCACGTCTGGGAGAGCCACTTCGACCGCGGGACCTGGACCTATGACCTGGACGAGGTCTGGACGGGCGTCCAGGCAGCCGTCGCCGACCTGTTCACGCAGGCCGAGCGGCGTCATGGTGCCCGGCCGATCACCCTCCGCGCGCTGGGCGTGTCGGGGATGATGCACGGTTATCTCGCCCTCGATGGTGCCGGCCAGCCGCTGGTGCCGTTCCGGTCCTGGCGCAACACGTCCACCGCGGCGGCGGCCGAGGAACTGACCGACCGCTTGGGACAGAACATTCCGCTTCGCTGGTCCGTCGCCCATCTCTACCAAGCGGTTCTCGACCATGAACCGCATGTGGGGAAGATCGAGTTCCTCACCACCCTCGCAGGCTACGTGCACTGGCGACTGTCGGGTTCCCGGGTGCTGGGCGTGGGTGACGCCGCCGGCATGTTCCCGGTCGACCCGGAGACGGGTGGTTACGACGTGCGCATGCTCGACATCGCGGACGGACTCCTCGCCGAGCACGGATTCGCACATCGCCTGGTCGAGATCCTCCCAACGGTGCGCCTCGCCGGCGAGGAGGCGGGTTGCCTCACGCCGGAAGGCTCGGCCCTGCTCGACCCGAGCGGCGCCCTCCGGGCCGGCATTCCCCTCTGTCCTCCTGAGGGTGACGCCGGCACGGGAATGGTCGCGACACACTCGGTTGCTCCCCGCACCGGCAACGTGAGCGTGGGGACCAGCGTGTTCGCGATGGTCGTCCTCGACAAGCCCCTCGAGCACGTCCACCCGGAGATCGACGTGGTCGCGACGCCGGTGGGCGCGTCCGTGGCCATGGTCCACTGCAACAACGGAGCAAGCGAACTCGCACGGTGGGCTTCCGTGTTCGAGCGATTCTCGGCACTGGCGGGATGCGCCGTCGGACCAGACACCACCTTCGGGGTCCTGCTCCGCGAGGCACTGGTGGGTGAACCAGACGGTGGTGGCCTCCTGGCCTACAACTTCGTCGCGGGCGAGCCGATAGCCAGCGACCTCGCAGGAGGCCGGCCGATCATCGTGCGCACACCGGACAGCGACTTGACGCTGGCCAACTTCGCGCGCGCCCTCGTCCTCGGTGTCTTCGGGACCCTCAGCATCGGTATGCGGGTCTTGGCGGACGCCGACGTGCGCGTCGACCAGATCTTCGCGCACGGCGGCCTGTTTCAGACCCAGGGCGCCGCTCAGCACGTGCTCGCCGCGGCGGTCGACACCCCGGTGGCTGTAGGCCGTTCCGCCTCCGAGGGCGGCGCCTGGGGCATCGCCGTGCTCGCCGCCTTCCTGGCCGCGGCCACCCCGGATCTCGAGCAGTTTCTCGCTGAGGAGGTTTTCGTCGACGAACTGATCGAGGTGGTCGACCCCGCTCCTGACGACGTGCGCGCCTATCGGGCGTTTCTGGACCGCTACACGGCGGGGATCGCGCTGCAGCGGGTGGCTCTCGATGTTCTCTGACCTGGTCGAGGGCGCCGTGCAGCGCGCACGGCGGGACCTCGCGCGGTTGCACGCCGATCTGTGGCGCTCCAGACTCGTGGTCTGGACCGACGGCAACGTGTCCGAGCGAGTCGTCGTGGATCCGGCCAGCGGTCCGAGCACGGACGACCTGCTCGTGATCAAGCCTTCAGGCGTCAGCTATGACCACCTCTCGCCCGAGACCATGGTCGTCTGCGACCTGGACGGGGGGTTGGTCGACGGATCACGAGTGCCCTCCTCGGACACGGCGGCCCACGCCTACGTCTATCGACACCTGCCGCAGGTCGGCGGTGTCGTCCACACCCACTCGACCTACGCCACCGCCTGGGCCGCGCGCGGCGAGGAGATTCCGTGCGTCCTGACGATGATGGCGGACGAGTTCGGCGGGCCCGTTCCCGTCGGTCCGTTTGCCACGATCGGCGACGACTCGATCGGCCGCGGCATCGTCGAGACCCTTCGGGGGGCACGGTCGCCCGCGGTCCTGATGCGCAATCACGGACCGTTCACGATCGGCCCGGACGGACGGTCGGCCGTCAAGGCCGCGGTGATGCTCGAGGAGGTCGCGCGGACGGTCCACATCTCTCGACAGCTCGGCGAGCCGGTGCCGATCACCGCTGAGGCGATCGACTCCCTTTATGACCGGTACCAGAACGTTTACGGGCAGACCGGCCCGTCGCGCCCTGAGGCGAGCCCGAATCCCCCAAGGAGGGTCCAAGGATGACGATGGCCGACCCGTTCGACGGCTGGCAGGTCTGGTTCCTCACCGGGAGCCAGGACTTGTATGGCGAGAAGGTTCTCGAGCAGGTGGCGAAACAGTCCCAGGCCATCGCAGCCATGCTCGACGAGGCCGAAGACCTCCCCGTCCACCTCGTGTGGAAGCCGGTGCTGAAGGACTCGGAAGCCATCCGGAGGGTGATGCTCGAGGCCGCGGCCGATGACCGCTGCATCGGTCTGGTGACGTGGATGCACACGTTCAGCCCGGCCAAGATGTGGCTCCGGGGGCTGAGCGTGCTGTCCACGCCACTGCTCCAGCTGCACACCCAGCTCAACGTCGAACTGCCTTGGTCGACGATCGACATGGACTTCATGAACCTCAACCAGGCGGCCCACGGCGACCGGGAGTTCGGCTATGCCCTGAGTCGGATGGCCGTCCAGCGGAAGGTGGTCGTGGGCCATGGCAGCGATCCGGCCGTGCAGGCCCAGATCGGCGCTTGGATGCGCGCGGCGGCCGGACTGGCGGCGCTGCGTTCCCTGCGAGTCGCGCGGTTCGGGGACAACATGCGCAACGTGGCTGTCACCGAAGGGGACAAGACGGCGGCCGAGGCCGTGCTCGGTGCGTCGGTGAACACGTGGGGGGTCAACGACCTCACCGAGCACGTGGACGACGCTTCGGGGGGCGCGACCGATGCGCTGGTGCAGGAGTACCTGGAGCGGTATGACGTGGCTCCCGAGCTGCGCTCCGGGGGTGCCCGGCATGAGGCGCTGCGGTACGGGGCGAGGATCGAGCTGGGACTCCGCTCGTTCCTCACCGACGGTCGATTCGACGCCTTCACCACGAACTTCGAGGATCTCGGCGCCTTGCGTCAGCTGCCGGGGCTCGCCGTGCAGCGGCTCATGGCGGATGGCTACGGCTTCGGGGCCGAGGGTGACTGGAAGACGGCACTCCTCGTCCGGGCGGCCAAGGTCATGGGCTACGGCCTCCCGGGTGGTGCCTCGCTCATGGAGGACTACACCTACGACCTCACACCCGGCCGCGAGTTGACTCTGGGCGCGCACATGCTCGAGGTCTGCCCGAGCCTCACCACCTCGCGCCCCCGGGTCGAGGTCCATCCGTTGGCCATCGGCGGCCGGGAGGATCCGGTCCGGTTGGTGTTCGAGGCCGATCCCGGGCCAGGGGTCGTGGTCGCGATGACCGACACCGGTGACCGATTCAGACTGGTCGCGAACGTCGTCGACGTGGTGTCGGCACCTCACGACCTTCCTCGGCTGCCCGTGGGCCACGCCATCTGGAGACCACGGCCCGACCTGTCGACGGCGGCTGGCGCGTGGCTGCTTGCGGGAGGCGCGCACCACACGGTCATGTCCACGGCACTGACTCGTCAGGTCTTCGAGGACCTCGCCAGGATGTTGGCGACCGAGCTGGTCGTGATCGACGAGAGCACGACCCTGGCTTCGATCGAGCGCGAACTGCGTTGGAACGCCACCTACTACCGGATGGCTGAGCGGATCTAGCGCCCTTCCCATGACTCCTCAGAGCAGGTCCGGACCGGTGACTGCAGTCAGCGAGGAGCGCGCTCCTGTGCGTCCGCCCGCACGGTCACCGTCCCTGGGGCGGGCTCGAGCTCCCCCAGGGGGCACCCGCCCGACTGGCGCTCGACCACGTGGCCGCGGATGACAGCAGTCACCGTCCTTGCGTCTTCACCAGAATCGCCAAGCCGACAGGTCGAGTCGGAATCCCCTCGACAGACCGGCACGCAGGATCGATCGAAACGAGAACGTCACGACTCATCCAAGGAGTTGACCTCATGAAAACCATGCTTCCGCAACCGTCCAAGGTGCGGATGCGCAGCGCCGCCATACCGGCAGCCGTGCTCGCCCTTGCGCTGTCCGGCGCGGCCAGCGGGGCGCAGACGTCGAGCACCGCAGCCGGTGCAGCGTCCCAGTGTCACAAGCCCACCGTCACCAAACAGGCGTTCGGCAGCGCCTTCGACCTGTACGCCGGCAAGCAGTTGCCGGTCTACCGCTACACCCTGCGGAATTGTCACCGCGTGTCGGCGCGCATCCTGTCCTACGGAGGCATCATCCAGTCCATCGACGTCCCGGACCGACACGGACGGCTCGCTGACGTCGTGCTCGGCTTCAAGACCTTGGACGACTACATCGCACAGGACAGCCCTCGACCGCCGGCCACGGGCGGCGTCTACTTCGGCGAGACCATCGGTCGCTTCGGCAATCGCATCGCCGACGGCACCTTCGACCTCGACGGCCACACCTACACCGTGCCGATCAACAACGGGCAGAACTCGCTCCATGGCGGCTTCGTCGGCTTCGGCAACCACGTCTGGGCCTCCCATGAGGTGCACGGGCGGGGCACGGCAGGCGTCCGGTTGAAGCTGGTCAGTCCGGACGGCGACGACGGGGAGAACGTCGGCTGCGTGGTGGACGGTCGCACGTGCACCGGTTTTCCCGGCAAGTTGACCGTGGTCGTCACGTTCACTCTCGACCGGCACGACCGCCTCAGGATTCACTACAGCGCCAAAGTGGCCGGCAAACCCACGGTGCTCAACCTGACCAACCACAGCTACTTCAACTTGGCAGGTGAGAGTTCGGGAGACACCTACGGCCAGAAGGTCTCGATCAACGCCAACTCGTACACGCCGACCGATGACACCCAGATCCCGACGGGCGAGATCGCCTCGGTGGCGGGCACGCCCTTCGACTTCCGCAAGCCGCACACGATCGGCTCTCGGATCAACGAGGACAACCCACAACTGCTCCTGGCGCACGGCTACGACCACAACTGGGTGCTCGCTGACTCGGGCCCGAAACTGCATGGGCTCACGCGTGCCGCCCAGGCGTGGGACCCCGAGAGCGGACGCAAGCTCACCGTGTGGACGGATCAACCCGGCGTGCAGTTCTACACCGGCAACTACCTGGACGGCACCTTGGTGGGCATCAGCGGACACATCTACCGGCAAGGCGACGGATACACGTTCGAGACGCAGCACTTCCCGGACTCGCCGAACCAACCGAATTTCCCGTCGACCGTGCTCAAGCCGGGGCAGCGGTTCAACTCCACGACGATCTTCGACTTCTCTCACTGACGGAAGGACATCGAGGGACTCCGTAGAGCTGGCCTGACGAGGCACTTCTCCTTCGGGGTCCGCAGACCCGGCTCCTCCCCAGGAAGCCTCGCGACGTGGCTCGAGCTCCGGGACGACGAGGGGCAGACGGGAAGGTCAGGGCGCACAGCGTCCTGACCTTCCCGTGTGCCAGTGGGCCCTCCCGAACCTCTCGGTGCCCGTCCTCGCTGCACCCGCCACGGGGTGGGCAGGCTGGCGTCCTGTCAGCGCTTCTTGGAAGGCTGGACCGGTGACCGGTTCTCGAACACGAAGGAGCTCTCGATGACACTGGCGGATGGCCAGCCCGATCCGCGGCCGCAGCTGGCGGCGTCACTGGACCAGGTCGAACGTGAGGTGGACGCGATCCGTCCGGACGACTGGAGTCGCGCGACACCCTGCGCGGCGTATGACGTGCGGACGCTCCTCGCGCACCTGGTCGCCGTGCTGCGCAAGCTCACGGTGGTCAGGGACGGTCGTGACATGACCGGGGTCGCTGATCCGGCGGACGATCTGGACAGCGACGAGCGCGAGTTCTTCCGCCGGGCTCGTGCCGCCCTCGATGGGGCCTGGGACTCGGAGACCGCGCTCGATGCCCGATACGTCCTCCCCTGGGGCGCGATGACGGGGCGCGAGCTGCTGGATGCCTACGCCCATGAGTTCACCGTCCACGCCTGGGACCTCTCGCGCGCGACCGGGGGCGCCCACCCGCTGGACCCCGACCTGGCCGAGGCCGCCCTCGACTGGTATCGGCGGCACGTCCCCGCCGAGGGCCGCGACGGCGGCCCCTTCGGCCCGCCGGTCCCTGTCCCTGACGATGCCGACGCGTATGTGCGACTCGCCGCGTACGTCGGACGGTCGGCGTAGATGCACGTCAAACGCTCCCCCACAACTCGCCACGCGTCAGCCCGCAGGTCGGTCAAGGGGGGCGGCCGCGCGCACCTTCGGGCGCACCTTCGCCATGAGCGGGCGCGGCCGTCCGTCCCTCGGCTAGCGTCGACACATGACCTCAGCAGAGATGCGCTCGGCGCCGTTGCCCGTCAACGTCATCCGACGAGGCACCGGCCTTCCGGTGGTCACCATCCACGGGAACGGTGTGGACCACCGGCTGATGCTGCCCTTGGACGGGGTGCTCGGCGAGGTCGGCGGATTCGAGCGGATCTATCTTGATCTGCCGGGGTACGGCACCACCCCGGCGCTGTCCGGCGCGGCGGGGCTGCCCGAGCTCGCCGACTGGACGGTCGACCAGGTCCGCGAGTTGGTCGGCGACCGGCCCTTCGCGCTGCTGGCCATCTCGATGGGCGGCTTGCTGGCCCGACACGTGCGCGCCCATCTGCCTGACCAGGTGCGGGGAATGGCCCTGCTGTCCCCCGTCGTCGATCCGGACCACAGGAGGCGGACGCTGCCCACTGCCCAGGTGATCGAGTGCGACCGCGCCCTCGTCGACTCGCTGTCCGTCGCCGACCGGGAGGAGTTCACCGCCATGTCGGCGCGCCAGACCCAGCCGAGCTGGGAGCTGTTCGAGCGCTTCGCCCTGCCGGGCATCCGCGCCGCCGACCAGGCCGCGATGACTCGCCTGGCGGCGCGGTACCAGCTCGAGGAGGTGCCCGAGCAGATCGCGCCCCCTCTGACCGGCCCGACCCTGATCGTCACCGGGCGACAGGACGACACGGTCGGATTCGTCGACCAGTTCAGCCTGCTCGAGCACTACCCACGCGCCACGTATGCCGTGCTGGACGGCGCCGGTCACAACGTCCACCTCGATCAACCCGAGGCCGTGGCAGCCCTGGTGCGGGCCTGGGCGGCCCACGTGCACCAGGACGTCGCCCAACACCGAGCACATCCCCGTTGAGACAATCTCCTCGTGGTGGACCTTCGCCGGGCAGCGACCGCGGATGCGCCTGCGATGACGCAGGTCGCGCGGGAGGCGTACGCGCCCTATCCCGAGCGCATGGGCGGTCAGCGCCCGGCCCCGATGGACGAGGACTACGCCGCCGTTGTCGCCGGCGCGGAAGCCTGGGTTGCCGAGTCGGACGACAGCGTGGTCGGCTTTCTCGTCCTGATCGCGGAAGGCGAGGGCATGCTCTTGGACAACATCGCCGTCCTCCCCTCTCACCAGGGGCAGGGCGTCGGGCGTGCCCTGCTCACCCTGGCCGAAGAGCGAGCACGGGCCCGCGGCTGTGGGCGCATCCGCCTGTACACGAACCAGGCCATGGTCGAGAACCAGCGGTTGTATGCGGGGATCGGCTACACGGAGACCCACCGGACCGAGGACCACGGCTTCTCCCGGGTCTTCTACGAGAAGGACCTGACGCGGCCGGGCTAGGCTGGGCCGGCATGGAGGTCACCGAGTTCGTCCCCACGCCAGAGCAGTACGCGTTCACCTTCGGTGGAGTGGCCCCGGTGCAACGAGTCCGACCGGGCGACGCGCTGCGCCTCTGGTCGGACGACGCGTTCTGCGGAGCCCTGCGCAGCACCCAGGACATGCCGTCCGAACGGCTCACCATGCCGTACGTCAATCCGCAGACCGGGCCCTTCTTCGTGGAGGGGGCCGAGCCGGGCGACACGCTGGCCCTGCACCTGGTGTCGCTGGAGCCGGCGCGTGACTGGGGCGCCTCGTCGCTGATCCCGTTCTTCGGCGGCATGACCAGCACCGACCGGGTGGTCACGCTGCAACCGCCCCTCCCCGAGACGACCTGGATCTACGAATTGGACCGGGCCAAGCAGACCGTGACGTTCGTGGCCAGCCGCAGCGACCACGTCCTCGAACTGCCCGTGGAGCCGATGCTCGGCACGGTCGGGGTGGCGCCCGCGGCCGGGGAGGCCCACAGCTCGCTGGTGCCGGAGCGATTCGGCGGCAACATGGACGTCCCGCAGATCCGACCCGGCGCCACCGTCTACCTCGGTGTCAACGTCGAGGGCGCACTCTTCTCGCTGGGCGACGGGCACTACCGCCAGGGCGAGGGCGAGGCGTGCGGCACGGCCGTCGAGGGCGCCATGACCTCGACCGTGCTGGTCGAGCTGATCAAGGGCGCGCCGACCCCCTGGCCGCGGGTCGAGGACGACACCACCTGGATGTCGGTGGGCTCCAGCCGGCCGATGGAGGATGCCTGGCGCATCGCCACCTCCGACATGATCACCTGGTTCGGTGACTTGTTCGGGCTCGACCCGATCGACGGCTACCAGCTGATCACCCAGATGGCGCGGGTGCCGGTGGCCAATGTCGTCGACACGAACTACAGCGTGGTCGTGCAGGCGCCCAAATCACTGCTGCCCCCAGGGTCGGCCTATGGCGGGCTGCACCACGAACTGCGGCAACGGGCCGCGTCACTCACAGCGGGCTGAGGCCCCGCGGACAAGGAGAACGGCATGGACCTGGAGCTGGCCGGCAAGCGGGTGCTCGTCACCGGCGGAACCCGAGGCATCGGCCGCGCGACCGTGGCGGCGTTCCTGGACGAGGGCGCACACGTCGGCTTCTGTGCCCGTCAGCCCGACGCCGTCAGCAGCACGCAGTCGGAGCTGAGCGCTCGCGGGACGGTCCGCGGCTCGGTCGTCGACGTCGGCGACCGGGACGCCATCACCACGTGGGTCGACGAATCCGCCCGCGACTTCGGTGGGTTGGACGTCGTCGTGGCCAACGTGAGCGCGCTCGCCATCCCTGACAGCGAGGAGAACTGGGAACTCTCCTTGAACGTCGACCTGATGCACACCGTTCGCCTGGTCAACGCGGCACTACCGCACCTGAAACAGAGCGCCGCACCCGCGATCGTCGCCGTGTCGAGCGTGTCCGGCAGGGAGTCCGACTTCGCCTCCGGCCCCTACGGCACCGCCAAGACCGCGATCATCGGCTACATCCACGGGCTCGCGCTGCAGCTGGCCGACCAGGGGATCCGGGCCAACACGGTCTCGCCCGGCAACACCTACGTCGAGGGTGGGATCTGGGCAGGCATCGAGAGCAGCGACCCGGAGCTGTTCGGCACCGCGATGGGCCTGAACCCGACGGGGCGGATGGGCCGCCCGGAGGAGTCGGCCGCGGCGATCGTGTTCCTCGCCAGCCCTCGCGCCTCGCGGATCAGCGGAACCAACCTGGTGGTCGACGGCGCGCTCACCCGCGGCATCCAGCTCTGATCGGTGGTGGTCGGTCAGAGTTGGACGCCGCGGCCGGCACCCTGATTCCAGCATGTGCCCGTGGTCACGGTCAGTCGAGCAAGGCGCGGCCCCGCGAGACGACGGTGTTGAGGATTCGCTCGGTGGCGGCGACGTCGCCGGGTGCCAGGTCGTCCCAGAGCGACCCCGTCGCCTCGGCGATCCGTCGACGCACCTCCGCGACGAGTTCCTGCCCACGCGCCGACAAGCCCTGGTCCTGGAGCAGCTCGCGAGCCGTCAGGGTGACGACCAGGTCTGCGGCGTCGGGGAAGTGAGCCCGGTCGGCGACGAGCCCGGCCAGGTCGGCCCCGGCCTGGTTCTGCCCGGCCACGCGCAAGGTGACCCACTCCGGCTCGCTGAGGCCGGTGCCGTGCAGCGCCTTGCGCAGCAGGGCGTTGAGGGTTTTCTCGGTCTCCCCGATGAGCTGCGGCCCGAAGGTGACGCTCATGGTGTTCCTCCTCATTCGTTGGTGACACCAACAATAGATGACCGTTGGGTGGACCAACGAATGAATTACACTCCGTCGTGTGCCTCTGCAGCGTGTCGCCGGTCAGCCCACGTGGTTGCTGAGCCGAGCCCATGCCCGCTCCCAGGCGATCCTCGGGGCCGCCTTCGCCGCCGCCGGGGTCCGCGGGTACCACTACCGGTTGATGGCGGCGCTGGAGCAACACGGCCGGCTCAGCCAGGCCGACCTGGGTCGCAAGACCGGCATCGACCGCAAGGACGTGGCCCTGGCCGTGGCCGAGTTGGCGGACCGGAGGCTGCTCGTGCGCGCGCCGGACGCCGCCGACCGGCGACGCAACGTCGTCACCCTCACCGAGTCCGGCCGGCGAGAGCTGGAGGCGCTGGACGAGATCCTGGCCGGCGTGCAGGACGAGGTCCTGGCACCTCTCAGCGCGGCCGAGCGGCGCACCCTGTTGACCTTGCTGAGCCGGCTTGCCACCGGCGATGACTGCGCGGACCGCTGATCTGGGCAGCACCCGGATGCGAAGGGCGCGCCCGTTGAGTGACGCGATGGGATTTGTCGACAGCTCGAGTCAGTCTTGACAAGGACCGGCCGCGTTCGTCGGCCACCGACCAAGGAGCAGCGATGTCACGCACCCGGATCCACAACCTGTCCGTCTCGCTCGACGGATTCGCCACCGGTGAACCGCAGACCCTCGACGCGCCCTTCGGCCACGCTGGAGAGCGTCTGCACACGTGGATGTTCGCGACCCGCTTCTGGGACGCCGACGGCAGCGCCGGGATCGACGACGCCTTCGCACAACGCCACGGCGACGGGATCGGCGCCGAGATCATGGGCGCCGGCAAGTTCGGCCCACCCGGCTGGCAGGACGACCCGGACTGGACCGGCTGGTGGGGGCCGAACCCGCCGTTCCACACACCGACCTTCGTGCTCACCCACCACCCGAGGGCTTCGGTCGAGATGGAGGGCGGGACCACGTTCCACTTCCTCGACGCGTCACCCGCCGAGGCCCTCGAGGCCGCCCGCCGCAGGGCGGGCGGGCGGGACGTCCGGATCGGCGGGGGCGCCACCGTCGTCCGCGAGTTCCTCGCCGAGGGGCTGGTCGACCACATGCACCTGGCGGTGGTGCCGATCGTGCTCGGTCGCGGCGTCCGAGTCTGGGACGGTCTGGAGGCGCTCGAGGACTCGTACGACGTGGAGGCCGTCTCCGCCCCCAGCGGCGTCACCCACCTCACCTTCACCCGCAGGACGTAACCAGCTCCCGGCGGCGGTCCCGTGGGACGCGCATGCGAGTCTGCACGCATGCGCGCCCACCCGTCCCCGGCAGGAAACCCCATGACCGAGAAGCCGATCGAGACCGTCGACTACCACACCGGCGGGGAGCCGTTCCGGATCGTGGCGCGGCCGCCGGTCGCTCTCCCCGGCGACAGTGTCGCGGACCGCCGGGCGCGGGCCATCGGCGAGACCGAGGCCGACCGGCTCCGCCGGGTGCTGTGTCACGAACCGCGCGGGCACGCCGACATGTACGGCGGATTCCTCACACCGCCCGACGACGACGGCGCATCTCTCGGCGTCCTGTTCTGGCACAAGGACGGCTTCTCCACGGCGTGCGGGCACGGCACGATCGCGCTGGGCGTGTGGGCGGTGGAGTCCGGGCTGGTCGAGCACGATCCCGACGGGGCCACCGAGGTGACCATCGACGTGCCTTCGGGGCGGGTCATCGCTCGCGTGCACTGCCGGGACGACGCGGTGACGGCCGTCGACTTCGTCAACGTGGCGAGCTTCGTGATCAGCCGCGACCTCGCCATACCGACCAGTCGTGGCACCGTCCGGGTCGACGTCGGGTTCGGTGGCGCCATCTACGCCCAGGTCCGGGCCGCCGACGTCGGCCTGGCGGTGCAGCCCGACCAGGTGAACGAGCTGATCGCCTTCGGCCGCGAGGTGAAGTGGCTGCTGGACGGCACCGAGCACGCCCAGCACCCGTCGGACCCGCGGCTGGGTGGCATCTACGGGACGATCCTGTATGACGAGCTGGGCACCGACGAGTCGACGGTGCACCAACGCAACGTGGCCGTGTTCGCCGACGGGGAGGTCGATCGTTCGCCGTGTGGTTCCGGGTCGGCCGCACGGATCGCGACCCTGGTGGCGCGTGGGGAACTCGGACCCGGCCAGCGCCTGGTCCACGACTCGATCGTCGGGTCGCGATTCGAGTGCACCGTCCTCGATCACGTGACGGCCGAGGGCCACGAGGCCGTCGTCCCTCAGGTCACCGGGATGGCCTACCGCACGGGACGCAGCGAGTTCACGGTCGATCCCCGCGATCCGCTCGTGCCCGGATTCGTCCTGCGCTGACCGGCCGCGAAGGGTCACGCGCGTGACGAGGCCAACCGTCGGGCGCCTACCACTCCCCCGTCACCCCGACGCGGGATGGTCCTGCAGCCAGGTGAGGACCTGGCGCGCATGAGTGTTGGGCGGGAACACGGGATAGAAGGCGTGTTCCACCCGGCCGGCGTTGAGGATCAAGGTGAGTCGCGCATACAGCCGGTCATGTCCGGGCGCCGAGAAGACGGGCAGCCGGAGCTTTTCCGCCAACGCGAATCGTTCGTCCGAGATCATCGAGAAGGGCAACCGCAGCCGTTCGACCACCTCGCGCTGGTAGTCCGGGTCCTGGCTCGACAGTCCGTGGACGCGCACCGCGCCGGCGCCCCGCAGCTCCTCGAAATGGTCCCGGAAGTCGCACGCCTCGGTCGAGCAACCGCGAGCGCCGGGGATCGCGTCCCAACCGGCGGGAAGGTCGACGCCCGGGCGCC